>DATEME010000701.1:0-22372 GCA_035275865.1 Candidatus Acidiferrales bacterium
GAAAAGAGTCGTATTGGCCCCGATGCCAAGCGCGAGGGTCAGCACGGCAATGGCCGTAAACCCCGGATTCTTCCGCAGCATCCGCAGCGCGAACCGGACGTCTTGAAGCAGGGAATCGACCCACGGCAGCCCACGCTGCGCTCGATACTTCTCCTTCACCTGCTCGACGCCACCCAGCTTCAGCAACGCCTGCCGCCGCGCCTCCTCCGCCGTCATCCCCGCCCGCGCGTTGTCCTCAACGTGCATCGCCACATGCGCCTCAAGCTCCGCCGCCAGCTCCTCGTCCCTTCTGTCCCGCTCGAATAGCTCGATGATCCTTTTGCACAGTCGGCGCAAGGTGTTCATATCTGCCTCATGTCAGCTTGTCATTTGGATCTTTGCTCTGCGTATGCATGTCTCGTAGGGGGCTGACTCGCAGTTCAGTCGGGCGCCCTTAATTCCTGTTATTACAACCGCCGACCACTTCTCGGCGGGCCGCCTTGAGTTTGATAACTTTCCTCCCAGTTTGCCGCCAACATCGCCATCCTACTCATGCCGCAGCGCCTCCATTGGATCCACCTTCGTCGCCCGATGCGCCGGTATCCAACACGCCGCCAGCGCCACACTAACAAAAATCCCGATCACCGCCGCGAACGTCACCGGATCATTGGGCCCGATTCCGTATAGCAAACTCCTCATCAGCCGCGCAGCCGCCCACGACGTACCCGCGCCAATCAATAATCCAATCCACGCAATCTTCATCCCTTGCCGCAGAACGAGCCGCAGCACGTCCTCTCGTTGCGCCCCTACGGCCATGCGAATGCCGATTTCGTGCACGCGCATGGAGACCGAATATTGGACTACGCCGTAAAGGCCGATTGCCGCCATTAGCAGCGCGAGCGCAGAGAAACAAGCAACGAGCGACGTCTGAACGCGCCGCTCCGCGACAAAGCCACCCAGTTGCAATTCGAGCGAGCTTGTCCCGTAGACCGGGACGTACTTGTTTATGTCGGCTACGGCGCTCTTGATGGACGGGGCCAAGCGGATCGCATCTTCCGCCGAAGTTCGCACGAGCAACGTCGCAAGCCCGGGTGGATCCTGATCGAGCGGCTCGAAAATCTGAGGCATCGCCCCAGTCTCCGGCCCGCCACGGCGCATATCTTCGACGATCCCGATCACCGTGAACGACTGCGCATCCGAACCGTCTGCACCAAAACTGATTTTTTGACCGATTGGGTCAAGCGTCGGCCATAACAATCGCGCCATCTTCTCGTTGACGATTACCACGCGCGAACCGGCGGTATCTTCCGAGGAAAAGCCGCGCCCCTTCAGCAAACGCGTGCCGACAGCCTCGAAAAACGCGGGGCTGATTGCGTCAAGCCGAAACTGTACGTTCCGTTGCCGCATTGTCCCGCTGCCTTCTGTTAAGACCGTCTGTCCGGAAATCGCACTGGTGAAAAAGTTCTCGATGATCGCGGCCTTCTGCACTCCAGGAAGGGAACCGACTCGCGCCAGCGTCCGGTTGTAAAAGTCCTCGCGTCGCGCGGCTCCGGCAATATCCCTGGTCGAGAGTTGAGCCGAAAGAACGCGGCCGGGTTGAAATCCAAGCGGCACATTTCCTATCGATTGCAATGTTCGCATCAGCAGGCCGGCGCCGACCAAAAGGATCGTGGTCAGTGCGAATTCAGACACCAGCAGCGCGCGGCGCAATCGATGCGAATGTACCCCCGGTGTTAGGCTCCTTGCGCCCGCCTGCAAAGCGGACATCGTGAACCCTTTCTTCACCACCGGCATCGAAGCCGCGAGCCCCACAAAAATCCCCGTCCCACAGCAAAGAACAATCGCCCAGCCAAGTGTGGCGACGTCAAGCACGGCGGTGTTCAGATGAGATATATCCGCGGGTTCAATCGTTACCAGCAGCTTGGCGCCCGCCTCGGCCACCAGCAAACCCACAATCCCGGAAGCCGTGGACAATGCGAGGCTTTCGATGAGCAGTTGCCTGACGATTCGCCCATAACTCGCACCGAGAGCCGCCCGGACAGCAAATTCCTTTCGCCGCACAGTGCTGCGAGCCAGCGACAAGCCTGCCACATTGCTGCATGCAATGAGCAGGACGCAAAGCAACGCGCCTGCCAGGCTCCACAGCGTCAACCGCGCGTTCGGCCCAATTAGGTAATCGCGCAGCGGCGTAACTATGACCCCTTCGTCCGCTTGTGACGCGGGCAGTTGCTCGTCAATGCGCTCGGCGATCGTATCCATTTCAGTTTGCGCTTGTCTCATCGACACGTCTGGCCGAAGCCTGCCAAGCACAAACCAAGGTCCCGAGCCACGAGCCGCGCGGCGAGCCGGCCAATCGGGAAAGACGGTTTCCGGTTCGCACACATCGCCTCCCGGAAATTCGAAGCTCTCAGGAAGAATTCCAATGATCTGCGTACGGACGCCGTCAATCACAAGTTCCGAACCGAGCGGATCTGCAGCGGCGAAATGAGCGCTCCAGAAGCTGTAGCTGATGAGCGCCACATCCATCCTGCGCGCCTCTTCATCGTCCGAAAACCAACGCCCTCGAAGCGGTTGAATGCCAAGCACGCGCGCAAGGCTAGCCGAAGCCCGAACGACGTTGATTTTCTCCGCGCCCTCGCTGCCCGTGAGCGTGTCCGATCCCGGATCGAAAGTCGCGATTTCCCGGAAACTCGTGGTTTGCTGTTTCCACTGCTCCACATTCCAATACGCCGTGCGCAATTGGTCGCCGTTCTGATTTGGCGCGTGGGTCCAAAGCATCGCCAGCCTGTCAGGCGATGGGAACGGCAGTGGACGCAAAAGCGCGGCATTCAGCGCGCTGAAAATGGCGACATTCGCCCCAATCGCCAAGCCCAATATGAGTACCGTCGTAGCGGCGAACCCGCGACTCCTCTGCAAACTCCGTATCGCAAAGCGAACATCCTGCCCCAGAATCTCAAGCCACCAAATCCCGCGTTGCGTGCGATAGCTCTCCTTCGTCTGCTCAACCCCGCCTAGCCGAATAATCGCCTGTCGCCGCGCCTCTTCCGGCGTCATCCCCGCGCGGAGGTTATCCTCAATATGGAATTGCAAATGTGATTCGAGTTCGGCTGCAAGTTCCTCATCCCGACGCTCGCGCCTAAAAAGACTCGCAACTCGAATGCAAAGTGAGCGCAATGTTCGCATAATCGCTCCCTGTCAGGCCTGCGCCCGCACGCGCTAATGGCCTGTCCACATCGGCAGCGCCCGAATCATCCCACCTTATCTATGGGGATGCAATAGAAGAATTGCTCGCATTCGTGCTGCTTTTGATCTCTCCGCTCGTGCCTTGCGCTAGTATTTGTGCGACTAGCCCTGGCGAAGGCGCCTCTCAGTTTGCTCCGCGATCACGCCCGACAGCCGGCCACCTGAAGTCCAGAACCTGTTTTCTAATCGACAGTCTGCCGACTAGAAATGATCCTAACTCGCGTGTCTTCAATAAAAAGTTTCGTTTTAATCGACGGAAAAGGGGAAATTTTAAAAATCCTCGGCTGGCCGGTTCGTCGCGGGAAAATACATTTGCCGACAACGGAACATCCCTTGGATTTCGTCCAGCGTCGGGATAGCCGTCCGGTATATATTGAAGTTTAGCCCTCGTGCGCTTGCCAAGCCTCAGCTTTCACCCGGCAACCTGGCGCCGACCGGCCAAATCGGATGGCTACAGATACCCAGAAGCGTCTTGAACGCGCGCGGCGCAGCCTCGAAAAAAACAAGCTGCGCGAAGCCGTAGCCGAATATCAGGGCGTTCTAGAGGAAGTTCCTTCGCATCAGGAAGCGCTTCAGGCGCTTGCAGACATTTACACGCGCCTCAACGAGCCCGGCCTGGCCGCGCCATATTACGGTCTCCAGTTTGAGCGCCTGCTGGAAGTAAGCGATGCCGCAAAGGCCGCGGCGATATACACCCGTTTCTTGCGCCCCTTCCCGCAGCCCCCGGACCGCCTGATGCGTTATGCGGCGCTGCTGCAAAGGCAGAATCGCCCCAGCGAAGCGATTGAACAATATTCAGCCGCCGCAAAGTCTTTTGAGGAGCAGAAGCGCGACATCGAGGCGCTGGCCTGCTACGAAAGCATCGCGCTGCTCGACCCGGAAAATCCGGCGCGGCACGTCGCGTTGGGCGAGCTTGCGGAAAGGCTGCGGCACTCGGACTTAGCGGCGCGGAGTTTCGTTCGCGCAGGCCAACTCACGCAGGCGGCCGGAATTCTCGATCAGGCAATCGAATATTTTGAGCACGCGCACCAACTGGCGCCGGCGGATCGCACGGGCGCATTGCTGCTGGGTGAAGCTCGATTGCGCAAAGGCGATGCCGAAGGGGCGGTCGCGCTGCTCGATCCTTTCTCGCCAAACGAGAAAGACACGGCCTTCCTTGCGTTGTTCGGCGAAGGATTGTTGCGCATCGGAAAGCTGGACCGTGCCTGCGAATGCTTCCAGGCCTATTACAGGCAGAAGCCCGAAAACTTCGGCAAGCTTTTTGAAGTCGCCTCGGGTTATTTGAAGCAGCGCGACGAGGACAAAGCGATTGCGCTGGTGGAGCAAACGAAGGATTGGATGCGCAGTTTGCGCAAGGAAGCGGAGCTGGGCGCCCATGTCGACAAGCTCGCCGAAATGTATCCCGCATCATTGCGCCTAGCCGAAGTCGTCGCGCATCTCTATGAGGAGCTGAACCGCGAGACGAAATATTTCGACGCCCTAATGAAGCTTTTCGATCTGTATCTGATCGCCGGCCGTATGCGTGAGGCATGCGACGCGCTCGACCGGCTGGTCGATATCGATCCGTACGACTATCGCAACCAGGAACGCATCGCGCAGCTCGAGGGAAAGGTTGATCCCGCTTTCCTGCAGAACGTACTGGCGCGCGCCGCGAAGGCTGCGACAGTTTCTTCACGGGCCGAGGGGTTTGCAGGCGCGGGAACAAGTGCCGGCGCGGCGGCGCCCGTAACGGAAGAAGGCCGTGCGCAACAGGCACTCGAAGACTTAATCGTTCAGGTCGAGATCTTTTTGCAGTATTCCTTGCAATCGAAGGCTGTCGAGCGCCTCGAGCGCATCGCACAGCTTTTTCCGGGCGAGGAAGAAAAGAACGAGCGGTTGCGCGCTCTTTACGATCGCGCGAACTGGTGGCCCAGCGGTTCCGCGAAACCCGCATCGGCCAATGGAACGCAGGCCGTGGCCAAGCCTGCGCCTCCGCCTGCTCCGCCTCCAATGGCTGTTGCTCCTGCGCCCTCTGCACCCGAACCTGCGGCGCCGCCCGTCAGCCCGGCATCAGCCGCCGATACGCACCGCGACCTCTCGGCAATTGCTGAAATCAATCGGCTGATGTACCGGCAATCGACGCCCCGAGAGGTGCTGGCAACGACGGCAGCGCAAGTCGGGAAACATTTGAATGCAGCACGATGCCTTGTGTCCGTGGGCGGATCGCTCGATGGCGGCCATTTAACCGCTGAATATTGCGCCCCGGGAATTTCACCCGCTTCAGTAGCGCACGTCCCCGCATTGATGCATCTGGTCGCAAGTGCGCCGGCGGATCCGCTAGGCGGTGTGGAATTGCACAGCGCGAACGCGCCGGTCTTGAAGGATTTGGGTCTCGAGTCGGCGTTAGGCGTCGTGCTTACCGACAAGGAGACGCAGGAGGTCGCGGGGACGTTGATTGTGGGCGATCCGGACGCGAGAAGATGGAAGCCAAACGAAAGCTTCTTTCTGCAGGCCGTGGGCGACCAGTTGGTGCTTTCGGTAAACCACACGCGCCTGCGTTCGCTGGTGCGTTCGCTGGCTGTCGCGGACGAGAAGACGGGGCTCCTGAGCCGCGGCGCGTATCTGGACTGCCTGCTTGTAGAGGCAAACCGCTCGCGCGCACAGAATACACGGCTGTCCTTGGTGATCTTGCATCTCGACCACGGCAACGAAATTCTGCGTCAGCGCGGAGATCAGGCCGTCGATCGCTATATGGAGCAGTTGGCCAGAGCGCTTTCCTCCACGATCCGCCAGACGGACATCGCAGTGAAATATACGGTGTGGTCGCTGGCCTTCATTCTGCCCGACACATCCGTGGACAATGCGAAGATTTTGGCGGAGAAGTTAAAGAAGGCTGCGGCGAACGTGCGTCCTTCCTGGGACGGAAAGGACTTGACGATCAGCGCCATTGTCGCGGAAGCTTCTTCGCGCCCCGCAGACGAGACGGAAGACCGCGTAACGGAGTGGATCAACCGCGCGGAATACGGGCTCGATGAACTGCGGCAGTCGAGCGGCGGCCAGTTGCTGGCTCTGGCTACTCCGTGATCAGAAGCGATTCAAAACAGTTTCGTCCGTGACTATCCGGTAGCCTAAGATAGTATGCGTTCGCTGCGCAGCCGTGCGCAGAGTCGCCCAAGTTTGCCACAAGCATCGAGGTCATGAGAGTGGAAGAACGGAATCTCAAGCCGCGCGAGCTGCGCGGCGAATGGAAGACGGAAGGTCTCCGCTTCGGAATTGTGGTCAGCGATTTCAATCGCTTCATCACGGACCGATTGCTCACCGGCGCGCTCGACGCAATGGCTCGCGCGGGTATGACTGAAGAACAGATTCAAATAATTCGCGTGCCGGGATCGTTTGAGATTCCCATTACCGCGAAGAAGCTGGCGCAAACCGGACAGGTCGATTCGATCGTTTGCGTTGGATGCATTTTACGCGGTGAGACTTCGCATTACGATTATGTGGCCTCGGAGACGTCGCGTGGCGTTCAACTCGCACAGATGGATACTGGAATTCCCATGATTTTTTGCGTCCTCACCTGCGATACGTTGGAGCAGGCCATTGATCGCGCAGGTTTGAAGGGTGGGAACAAAGGTTATGAGGCCGGCGTGGCTGCGATTGAAATGGCCCACATTTCGAAGAAACTGACGGCTGCTAAGCCGGCCCTGTCTGCGGTTGCAACTCCTACTTCCGGCAATCGCCGCGCGCGGCGCGGTTAACGGCCAGATGACCCTCCGGCATAAATCGCGGGAATTCGCATTGCAGATGCTGTTCGAGTGGGACATGACGCGCAAGAAGCCCGCTCAAGTGAAGCAGCAATTTTGGAAGTCGGCGCGGGCAGCCGCGAGTACACGGGAGTTTGCGGATCACCTCTTCGAGGGAGCCGTCGTTGAGGCAGACGTCGCCGACAAGCTCGTTTCGAACCTGTCGGAGAACTGGCGCTTCGAACGGCTTGCAGCTGTCGATCGGAATATTCTACGTCTGGCCGTTTTCGAGCTGCGATTCGGCACAGCGCCGGTGAGAGTCGTCATTGACGAAGCGCTGGAACTGGCGAAAAAATTCTCGTCGGAGGGATCGCCGGCATTTTTGAACGGCATTTTAGACGCCGCGAATAAATCGCTCGAGGGAAAGAAAGAAAAGGGCGCCTCGACAGGTGCGTGAGTAGGAAAACGCCCGCGCCACCAAGCGTTCAGACGTTCAGCGCGTGCAGGTAGTCGTAGCTGACTTTGATCGCTTCCAGCGGCGGCATCTCTGAAAAAGGCGGCTCCTGCTCGACGAAGTAGTGCTGAATCTGCGCACCCTTCGCCGCTTCGAACACCGCTTTCCAGTCAATTTTTCCTTTGCCGACCTCAGTAGTCGGCGCGCCGCCCTCGCCGATGCTCGCGGGATAGCCGGACTTCTCGTCTTTCACGTGCAGCATCTTGATGCGATCCGGATATTTCTTGAGTAGCGCAACCGGATCGTGGCCGGCGTAGACGACCCATCCGCAATCGAGTTCGTAATTGACGGTACCCTTTTCGGAATTCTGGATCAGCACGTCGAGGCCGGTGCTGCCGTCAGGGAAGCTTTTAAATTCGAGCGCGTGATTGTGATACGCAAACTGCATGCCGGCTTTGTTGATCTTTGCGCCGACTCTGTTGAACACTTCGGCCGTCTTTTTAAAATCGTCAGGCGTGAGTTTGTTGAGACGCTCTCCGGCGGCAGCGCGACGCTGTTCGGGCGTGAGGCCTTGCTGCGGCGGTCCTGGCGGCGGGCCGATCGGGGTCGTAGCGCAAACCATGTATTCGAGCCCGAGGTTGTGGCAGAAGTCGATAAGTTTGTCCATCTCGTCGTTGGTCATCGTGGTTTGCACCACGTGCGCGCTAGGGCATTTCAGACCGGCATCTGAGAACGATTTGCGCAAATCCGCGGGAGATTTTCCCTGAAAACTAGCAAAGCTGGCGCCTTCAACGGATTTGTAGCCGATGGCGGCGATTTTTTTCAGCGTGCCGTCGAAATCTTTCTGCAAGTCCGAGCCGACAGTATAGAGCTGCAGGCCCACGGGAAGGCTGAGCGGATCCGCGCTAAGATCGAGAAGAGCGCCCGACAAGCCAGTCGCCGCAACGGTCGCTGCCGTCGTTCGAATGAATTGACGTCTTGTAACAAATTCTACGGACTTCATCACTACCCCCGGGAAGCTGCACTGATTTTTTTCGGCTGCGTCGCTGAGCAGGCGGGAGCCGTTGCGGGCCACTTCATAGCGCAGGCCCGATCACCGCTCTATCTAATGCAAATGCATTGTGACGCGCAAGCGAATTATTGGCGTGCGCGTCGAGTCCGGGGCTTTACGCAAGTTTTATCGCCCGCTTATCACTTGTTTAGCAAGACGATGCAACAATCCACGCACCAATCACAACCGGGCGTTCGCGCGCATCCCCCAACTCCACCACATCACGCGCGAGCGTCCGGCGCAATTCCTGCGACGTGCACGTTCGTCTTGCGGGAAACTGCGGGAATATTTTCACGCCCCGATTGCCGGAAAAAGCTAAGATTTACTCAGGGATAGCGGCATCATGGACTTTCAACTTTCTGACGAACAGCAGCAGCTGAAAAAAACAGTCCGCGAATTTGCGGAACGCGAAATTGCTCCCAACGTAATGAAATGGGACGAAGCGAGCGAATTCCCCCTGACCACCGTCAAGGAACTCGGCAAGCTCGGCCTCATGGGCACGATTTTCCCCGCGGAACTCGGCGGCGCGGGCATGGGCTACGTCGAATATGCCACTGCTATCGAGGAGCTTTCACGGGTGGATGGCTCCGTCGGGATTATCGTAGCCGCGCACACATCTCTCTGCACGAATCACATTTTTGTGGCGGGAAACGACGCACAGCGAAAGCGTTTTGTGCCAAAGCTGGTCTCCGGCGAATTTATCGGTGCGTGGGCGCTTACCGAGCCGGGATCGGGATCGGACGCCGCGAGCGCGATCTGCTCGGCTGCGCGGAAAGGCGACCGCTGGGTCATCAACGGCACCAAGACGTTTTGCACCAACGGTCATTATGCGGACGTGATCGTTGCCATCGCCGTGACCGATCGCGCCAAAGGCACACATGGGCTATCCGCATTCGTCGTAGAAAAGGGAACGAAGGGATTTCGCCCCGGCAAGAAGGAAAACAAGCTCGGCTTGCGGGCGAGCGATACGGCGGAACTGATTTTTGAGGATTGCGAAGTGCCGGCCGAAAATCTGATCGGGAAAGAGGGCGAAGGATTCGTCGACGCACTTCGAATTCTCGACGGCGGGCGAATTTCGATTGCGTCGCTCGGATTAGGAATGGCGCAAGGGGCGTTTGACGCGGCGCTCAAATATTCAAAAGAGCGCAAGCAGTTCGGCAAGCCGATTTCGGAATTCCAGGGCATCCAGTGGAAGCTGGCGGACATGGCCGTGCAGATCGAAGCCGCGCGCGCGCTGATTTGGCGCGCCGCCACGATGAAGGACGCGGGAAAGAACACGACGATGGCTTCGTCGATGGCCAAGCTCTATGCGGGCGAAATTGCCGTGAAATGCGCGAACGAATGCGTACAGATTCACGGCGGCTACGGATTCGTCAAGGATTATCCCGCCGAAAAGTTTTATCGCGACGTGAAACTCTGCACGATCGGCGAAGGCACGAGCGAAGTCCAGCGCATGGTGATCGCGCGCGAGATACTGAAGCGATGATCGCACTCGCGCTCGGTCCTCCTGCGCTGAATCCGGCAATTAGCGCCAAGCAAAAGTCTCATTATGCTAATCGCCGAGTTGCTTGATGCCGCGCCCATCACTCGGCGCCACTGGCGAATCACCCTGATCGTCGGCCTCGGCTTGTTTTTCGATATCTTCGACGTCTTCCTCGCAGGCGTTCTCGGCACCGTACTCACCAAATCTTTCGGACTCAGCCAGGCAACACTCCCGGCCGTGCTCGGTTCGAGTTTCCTTGGAATGTTTTTCGGCGCGGTATTCATGGGAGCGGTTGCAGATCGCATAGGCCGTCGTCCCGCGTTCCTCCTCAATCTCGCCACTTATTCGCTTTTTACTTTTGCGGGAAGCTTCAGTCCCAATGCCATCGTGCTGATCGCAACGCGCTTCTTCGCGGGCATCGGTATCGGCGCACAGATGCCCTTATCCGACGCATACCTGAGTGAAGTGCTCCCGGCGCGAGTTCGCGGGAAACTCATATCCTTGGCTTACACGATTGGCTTTTGTGGAATCCCGGCCGTTGGTCTGGGCGCACGCGTGCTTGTCCCGCTAAACTTTCTTGGCGTCGAAGGCTGGCGCTGGTTATTTGTGGCCGGTTCTCTCGGCGCGATCGTGATCTGGACATTGCAGCGCTATCTGGTTGAGTCTCCGCGATGGTTGGAAGCTGTGGGCAAAGGAGAGGAGGCGCGTCAAGCCGCTGCCTTTCTTATTGGAATGCCGGCGAACTCCACTGCATCGATTGCGCCACCGGAAACGAGCAAACAAGTAGCGCGAAAATCGTACGGCGCGCTGTTTGCGCCGGCGAATCGTCGACGGACCGTAATGCTCTATGTTTTCCAGGTGTTCCAAGCCATCGGCTATTACGGGTTTGGCACCATGGTTCCGTTGGTGCTCGCCGCCAAAGGATTCTCAGTCCTAAGCTCTCTCACGTACACAACGATCGCGTTTTTGGGTTATCCCATTGGCTCGGCGCTTTCTGTTTTGGCGATGGAAAAGATTGATCGGCGCTTGCTGATAATCATTTCCGCATTGGCTATGGCGACGTTCGGACTCGGGCTGGGATTCGCCGCGTCGCCATTCCTCATTGCCGCGCTCGGCATTCTTTACACGCTCGTCAGCAATATCTTTTCGAATGCCTTTCACGTTCTGCAGGGCGAAATATTCCCCACTGCCATCAGAGGGCGAGCCGCCGGATCTGCCTACGGTCTCAGTCGGTTGTCCAGCGCCGCGATGCCGTTCGTCCTTTTGCCTGTGCTAAATGATCATGGCGCGGGAGCCATGTTCGCCGTCGTGGCTGCGTCTATGTTGATTGTGATCGTGGACATTGGCCTGTTCGCTCCGCGCACCACTGGAAGAAAGCTGGAGCAGATCGCAGCGGACACTTAAGGTCGGCCGCCGCACAGGTTTGAGAAAACTGAAGCGATAGGCAATTCTTTGCATCGAATGATTGAAAGTGATCGGTTCGGAGGCGGTGCTCGTGCAGAATTTCATTGCAAAAATTCGTAGTGCGAATAAGCTATGAAGTCTGCACTAAGAGGGAGCGATGGGGGATACATCCGCGGCTCCAGCGAGCCGCTTCGGTAGCACTCTGCGTCAGGATGCGTGGTGGGTTGACATCCTGCCTTTTGCAATCATTTTCACCGCTTTCGCAGTCTATGCCACATGGCGGTCTCTCGCCGGTGATTACTACTGGGCTGATCCATATCTCTCGCCGTTTTACTCGCCGCTGATCGATCCGCAACACCGTTGGTGGCCCTTTTCGCCTGCGATATTGATTATGGGCGGCCCGCTGGGTTTCCGTCTCACTTGCTACTACTACCGCAAGGCGTATTACCGTTCGTACTTTCTCGATCCCCCCGCGTGTGCGGTCGGCGAGGGACGAAAGCATTACTCGGGTGAGCGCAAATTTCCCTTCATCCTGCAGAACGTGCATAGGTATTTCTTCTATATCGCTGTCTTCTTCATCGTGGTGCTCTGGTACGACGCAATCATCGCGTTTAAGTTTCCGGACGGCATCCACATGGGCGTCGGCACGTTGATCATGCTGCTGAACGTGATCCTGCTGACCACGTACACCTTTTCGTGCCATTCGCTGCGCCATCTGATCGGCGGGAAATTGGATTGCTTCTCGTGCACGGCGATGGGCGGCCCGCAGCACGCTGGTTGGAAGGGCGTGACGAAGCTGAACGAGCACCATATGTTTTGGGCCTGGGTCAGCATGATCTCGGTCGGCTTGACGGACTTTTACATTTACCTCGTAGCTTCCGGCGTGGTGAAGGACATTCGACTTCTGTGACTGCCTCCTACGAAACTCACGAACATGATGTGCTGATTATTGGCGCGGGCGGCGCGGGGCTGCGCGCGGCGATAGAAGCGCTGGCGCACGGCGCGAGCGTCGGCGTGGTGTGCAAATCGCTTCTAGGCAAGGCGCACACGGTAATGGCCGAAGGCGGCGTCGCCGCTGCGATGGGCAACGTCGATCCAAAAGACAACTGGCAGACGCACTTCCGCGACACGATGCGCGGCGGAAAGATGCTGAACAACTATCGTATGGCGCAACTGCATGCGATGGAGGCGCCCGATCGCATCCGCGAACTCGAACAATGGGGCGCGCTTTTTGACCGTACCGAGAAGGGCGAGATTTTGCAGCGCGCGTTCGGCGGCCACACGTGGAAGCGCCTTTGCCATGTGGGCGACCGCACGGGCCTCGAAATGATCCGCACGCTGCAGGATCGCGGCGTGCAGATGGGTTTTGACGTGTACATGGAATGCACGGTCACTCGGTTGCTGAAAGATGGCGACCGCATCGCGGGGGCCTTCGCGTACTGGCGCGAAAGTGGTCGGTTTGTTGTCTTCAAGGCGAAGGCCGTCGTCATCGCAACGGGCGGTATCGGAAAAGCCTGGAAGGTCACGTCGAATTCGTGGGAATGCACTGGTGACGGCATGTCGCTGGCCTATCAAGCCGGTGCCGAGTTGATGGATATGGAGTGCGTCCAGTTCCATCCGACGGGAATGGTCTGGCCTCCGGGCGTTCGCGGGATTCTGGTTACGGAAGCCGTCCGCGGCGAAGGCGGCATACTCCGCAATAAGAATGGCGAGCGCTTCATGGAGAAATACGACCCGAAGCGCCTGGAACTCTCCACGCGAGATGTTGTCGCGCGGTCGATTTACACCGAAGTGCGCGAAGGGCGCGGCAGCGAGCACGGCGGTGCGTATCTGGATATTTCCCATCAGCCGGCCGAATACGTCAAACGCAAGCTCCCGAGCATGTATCACCAGTTCAAAGAACTGGCAGACGTCGACATTACCAAGGGGCCGATGGAAGTTGGCCCGACGTGCCATTACGTGATGGGCGGTATCAAAGTAGAGGCCGAAACCACCGAGACGGCAGTACCCGGTCTTTTCGCGGCTGGTGAGGCGGCCGTCGGAATGCACGGAGCAAACCGTTTAGGCGGCAATTCACTCTCGGACCTGTTGGTTTTCGGGCGCCGTGCAGGTCTTGCTGCGGCGGCACACGCGAAAAAAGTTGGAATGCCCAGCGTCGATAACGCGCAGCTTTCTGATGCGGAGCGTGAGGCGCTCTCGCCTTTTCAGAACGACGGCGGCGAAAATCCGTACGCGGTCCATCAGGATTTGCAGGAAATGATGCAGAGCCTCGTCGGAATTTTCCGCAATGAAGAAGACTTAAACAAGGCGCTCGTGGAATTGGCGAAGCTCAAAGAGCGCGCGAAGCACACCAAAGTCGAGGGCTCGCGCCTGTTTAACCCCGGCTGGCACCTTGCGTTCGATTTGCGCTGCATGCTGGATGTGTCGGAAGCGGTCACGCACAGTGCCCTCGCCCGCAAGGAAAGCCGCGGAGCTCACAGCCGCATCGATTATCCGAATTACGATGCGGCGTGGGAAAAGAAGCACAACGTGATCGCACAGAAGAGCGGTCAGATGACGCGCTACGAATGGCCGTCGCCGGAAATTCCGGCGGAGTTGCAGCAGATTTTGGCCGAAGATAAGTGACGTCGGTGTGGGTCTTATGTGGTGGCGCGGCTTCCAGCCGGCGGTTTGGTGGCACAGCCACTCTTGGCTGTGCGGGTTTGTGTAGTCCTGTAGTGGCCACCACGCGCGAATTTTGCGTGCGTTTCTCGGTGGGGGTTCACGGTGGAGGAATCGGATGGCTGAAGCAATCATGCGGGTGTTTCGCGGCGGACCTGAAGGCGGCGGCGCGACCGATTACAAGGTGACGGTTGCTCCCGGCATGGTCGTGCTCGACGCTATTCATTCCATTCAGGCCAATCAGGCGCCCGATTTAGCCGTCCGATGGAACTGCAAGGCCGCGAAATGCGGTTCGTGCTCCGCCGAGGTGAACGGAAAGCCGCGCCTGATGTGCAAGACGCGCATGGACTCTCTCCCCCTCGATAAGCCGATCACAGTTTATCCGATCAAAAGTTTTCCGTTGCTCAAGGACCTGGTCACGGACGTTTCGTGGAACTACCGGGTCAACAAGAAGATTCAGCCGTTCACGCCGAAGCCGGGCGTCGAATGGAAGATGTATCAGAAGGATATCGACCGCGCGCAGGAATTTCGCAAGTGCATCGAGTGCTTCCTGTGCCAGAACGTCTGCCATGTGCTCCGCGAGCACGATATGCACGCGGAATTTGGCGGGCCGCGCTTTTTTGTGCGCACGGCTGGGCTCGAGATGCATCCCCTCGACGGCGCCGATCGCATCAAGATGACGCGAGACGAACTCGGCATCGGCTACTGCAACATCACCAAGTGCTGCACCGAAGTCTGCCCCGAAGAAATCCACATTACGGACAACGCCATCATTCCTCTGAAAGAGCGCGTCGTCGATCAGTTCTACGATCCGATCACAATGCTCTTCCGCAAGATCAGCGGCAAATAACGCCCAATATACAAATTGCTTTTGAGGAGGGGGCCGCACTCCTTACGGGCGTTTCGTAAGGAGTGCGGGTCTTGCAGAGGGGATCTCGTAGTGTCAGTTGAGCGCCCTAAGGATCGGCGCCCCGCTCGCGAAGGAGCAAGGGCGCCGCGCCTTTCGTGGCACCCGGAACGCGGGATTCACGTTTGCCGCGGGGCGAGCGGCGCGCTCTCCCGACGTTCCAGATATCGATCTTGGTTCATCCTTGTACAATCGCCGCCTGCCGCGCCGAATGATGACCCTCCGGCAACGCCGTGGGGAAAATCCAAATCTTCCAAAGCTAGCTTCTGACGATGGCCGGATTCTGTTGTCGGAAAATTGTGAATTTCTTGTCAAAACTTGGCGCTTATCGCGCACGGTCGTGAACATCGCGGACAAATGCGATTTCGCTCAGACTTTCCAGTAGTACTTCGATTGCAAAATTGAATCGTACCGAGCGAAAAGTTGGATGGGAGAGCGGGTTTCGCCGGTCCGATAATCGAGTGGTATGAACCTGCAATCCGGCTCGGGCGAGCCGCGGGACATTGAGTTTCTTCACGAATTAGGCGAACGTATTGCCTCGGCCGATCCGCTTCACAAAGTGCTGCTGCGAATCCTCGACTTTATCGCTTCGGTGGTGAAGTGCGACTCCTGCTTCGTCTACGTACTCGAAGGCAACGAGCTCGTGTTGCGCGCGTCTAAAAATCCGCATGCGGAGGTTGTTGACCGGCTGCGATTGCGTGTGGGGCAGGGAATTACCGGCTGGGTGGCCGAAAACAAAAAGCCTGTGACGATTTCGTGCAATGCCGCCCTTGACGCGCGGTTTCAGGCGTTCAACGAATTGCCCGAAGACAGTTTCGAGGCGTTTCTTTCCGTACCGGTGCTCTGCCGCGACCGTATTGTAGGCGTAATCAATGTGCAACATCGCGAGCCCCATACTTACAGCCAGCGCGAGATCCAATTGATCTCGACGATCGGGTTTCTGGTCGGCCCGGAGATCGAGACGGTCAGGCGCGACGACGAAAGCTCCAAGATGTCCGAGCTGAGCGGCGCCCGAAAAATGGTTCAGGACGCAACGCGAGTCTTGCAGCGCGAGCTGGGAATCAGCGAGGAAGAGGCCTTTCTCACGCTGCAGAAACAAAGCCGGGAACGACGCAAATCGATGAGGGAAATCGCCGATGCGATATTGCTTAGCGACGAAATCAAAGGCACGCCCGATGCCGCAGGGGAAGCATCGTAGCTTCCGCAGGTGCTGCGGAACGCGCGGAGAGACGCTGCGGCACGCATTTCGCTGGAGAGCCAAAGGATTCTGTCGCTGGGCGCCTTGCTGGGCGCGAACTTGACCTGCTCGCGCTGCCTCCGCAACAGCGCGTCCAATCAGTGGTATTCTTACCCCATGCAGATCACTGTCAGCATCCCGGATGAGTTTGCGAAGGCGATTGCGCCTGAAGGCAAGGACGCGGCGCGTATTGCGCTCGAGGCCTTGGCGCTGGAAGGCTATCGCTCGGAAGCGCTTGGCGAAAATGATGTACGCCGCATTTTAGGTTTCCGTACTAATCTTCAGGTCCACGCATTCTTAAAGGAGCATGCGGTCCACCTGCAATATAGCGCCGCCGATCTCGAAGAAGACGTGGCTGCGGCTAACAAATTGGTCGCACAGATCCAGGCAGAAAAAGCAGCAGGAAAACGCACATAGTCTGTCGTTCTCGCCTATTACGCTTCCAAATAACGAATTATTAATTCCGGCCGAATCCTCCCTGCAACTTGGCACCGGTTCGGTGCGTAGTACACTGAGGAGATGCCAATGGGTTCAGAAAATGGCGCGGCGGTGCGCGCGGAGCACGTAGCGAAGCATTACCGCATGGGCGAGACGCTTGTGCGGGCGGTGGATGACGTCTCGATTGCAGTCCGGCCTGGGGAATTTGTAGCGCTGCTGGGTAGTTCGGGCTCGGGCAAATCGACCATGATGAATTTGATCGCGGGTCTCGACCGGCCCACCGCCGGCGCGATTTACGCCCACGGCAAGAATCTGGCGGAAATGGATTCCGCAGAGCTCGCGAAGCATCGCAGCCACACGATTGGTATTGTTTTTCAGGCGTTCAATCTGCTGCCGCGCATGACGCTGGCGGAAAACGTCGAGCTCCCTCTGCGGCTGGCTGAAGTGGACCGCGAGGAGCGCGGCCCGCGCGTGATCGAGGCGATTGAACGCGTCCATCTTTCAGGCCGCGCGAACCATCGACCCTCGGAACTTTCGGGCGGCGAGCAACAACGCGTGGCCCTCGCGCGCGCGCTAGTGAACAAGCCGACCATCCTGCTCGCGGATGAACCCACCGGAAACCTCGACAGCAAAACCGGCGACGAAATCATGGACTTGATTACCGAGATTAATCGGTCCGGAGTAACCATCCTGATGGTGACGCACGAGCAGGCGCGCGCCGAGAAGTTCGCGCATCGAATGATCATTATGAAAGACGGAAAAGTGGTCAACGACGGAGACCGCCCATGAAGCTGCGCGATCTTACCGAACTGGCCGGGCGCAATCTCCGCGAGGCAGTGTTGCGCAACTCCTTGACCACACTCGGAATCGGCGTGGGCGTCGCATCGCTCGTGGCGATTCTTTCGCTTGGCGTTGGATTGCAGCAGCTCGCGAACAAGCGGCTGACCAATTCCGGCCTGTTCAACGCCGTCATCGTAATGTCCCGCCAGAATTTCCGCGGCGGATTTGGCCGAGGTCGCGGCGAACAGACGGATTCCTCCACGCCGCCTCGTCCGCTCGATGAAAATGCACGCAAGGAGCTCGCACAGATACCCGGCGTCGTAGAAGTCTATCCAGAGGTGAGATTCCCGACCGGCATCAAATTCAACAACAACACATATCCCACGGTCGTCGCGGGCGTGCCGCAATCCAGCAAGGGAGGCGGAGCCTACGATGGAATTCAGGGTTCATTCTTTTCGGGGCCGGATGCCCAGGAAGCAATCCTGCAAATCGAACTTGCCAAACAGCTCTCCAACAATCCAAATTCGCTGATTGGACAGGATGTCACGTTGAATTACGCGGAAAGGCAGGCGTTGGCGCCTTCTGCCGGCGGTGGAATTTCCGGCGGGTTTTCGGTCGTGCCGCACGAAGAAAAATTGAAAATTGTCGGAATCATCGACACGGAACCGACCACGGGTGCGGGCGGCTTCGGTCAGGTCCGGCTGATCATTCCGCTGGACGTCGCGGAAAAGCTCCAGGCCGCGCAGACAAATGATCTCCGCTCCGTCCTCGGCGGCAACGGCGGGCGCTCGAACTATGCGAGTCTCACCGTAAGAGTCGACGACCCGGCTCAAGTGGAGGTCATAGAAGACAATATAAAAGCGCGAGGCTTCGGCGCATTTTCCTTGCTCGACGCGTCTAAGAACCTTACGCTGATTTTCGGCGTTTTCGATACGCTGTTTGGCTCGTTTGGAGGGTTGGCCTTAGTCGTGGCATCGCTCGGCATTGTGAATACGCTCGTAATGGCGATCCTGGAGCGCCGGCGGGAAATAGGCATTTTGAAGGCGCTCGGCGCTTCCGATGGCGATGTGAAAAAGCTTTTCTTCACGGAAGCAGGCTGCATGGGATTGCTGGGCGGGGTTATCGGGGTGGTGCTCGGATGGGCGATCGGGCGCGGCATCAATTTTGGCGCAAATGTGTATCTGCACCGTCAGAATCTGCCCAGTATCCAGCTGACCGCTGTGCCCATATGGATGGTGCTTTTCGCGATTGCGATTTCGATCGGCGTGAGCCTGGCTGCCGGGCTTTATCCGGCATCGCGTGCAGCCAAACTCAATCCGGTCGAGGCACTCCGGTATGAATAGCGTCCCACGCCACTGGCGCCTCGGGCGATTTGGCGCCAGAGCGGTTTTTGCGGTCGCTGTATTATTTAGCTTTATTGTAATCGCGCCGCGTAAAGGCGCGGCTACTGCGGCACCGCGCCAAGCTGCGGGAACGCCTGGACAAGGGCGTGCCGAATGCCGCGACGTGAACAGCAAAATCCTGCGCCGTCCCGTCCCCTATTGCATTTTCCTTCCACCGAGCTATGACGCGGACGCGACGCGCCGCTATCCCGTCCTCTATTTCCTGCACGGCCTTGGCGAAAACGAGCAAGTGCTCCTCAATTCAGACGGCTGGCAGATCATCGAACAAGCCTGGGCGGACAAGACGCTCGGCGAATTTATTATCGTTGCGCCCGCCGCCGGCCGCTCCTTTTACATCGATTCGAAAGACGGCAAAGTGCGCTACGAGGATTTCTTCATCCAGGAATTCCTGCCGATCATCGAGAAAAATTACCGGATTCGCACCACTCGAGCGACGCGTGGGCTCGACGGCATCTCGATGGGCGGCTACGGCGCTCTCCGTTTTGCGTTCAAATATCCCAGGCTCTTCGGTTCGGTCAGTGTGCACAGCGCCGCGCTGATCGAACGGCCGCCGACCGTAAAGATCGATCCGCAACAAAACGCCGCGGTGACGCGCCTCGTGGGTTCGGCGTTCGGCGTGCCGTTTGACCGCGCCTATTGGAATCGCGAGAGTCCGTTCACGATTGTCCGCAACAGCCCGAAACCTGTTGGGCTGAAAGTCTATTTCGACTGCGGAACGGAAGATGACTTCGGCTTCAACGTAGGCGCGCAACAGTTTCACGAACTGCTCGATAAGCGCGGGATTCCCAACACATTTCATCTTTATCCCGGCGGGCACAGCTGGATATACTTCGCGCAACATTTTCCGGAATCACTCGAGTTTGAATCCAAGGCCTTCGGGCTCACCGCCGGCCAATAACTTCCGCCGCCCGCGACGGCTATCCGGGTCGACTTAGCAACGTCCAAACCAAGGGGCCGGAAATGGGTCTTTTTCGCTTTCAAAAGCCTATACGGTTCCAATAAAGAACTTGATTCAAATCAAGAATCGGTTATATGCTCAGCGCGTTCGGCGCGATAAAAGCGGAGTGGTGGTGAGGTTGCTGCGCAGGTACGCCTTTGGTTCTGGTACGCGTCTCGGCGGCGCGACTCCGTCCGGGCGCGGACCGCAATAAGCCGGCAACATGATTTTTGGGGGATGCATCATGCGACGATTTTTGGGTGCGGGAGTTGTCTGTCTGGTCTGCGCATTTGTTTGGGTATCTGTCGCACGCAGCCAGTCGGCAGGCCAAGCTGAATGGGTGACGAATGGCTATGACATGCAGCGCACCGGCTGGCAAAAGAATGCCACCGAGATTTCGCCCGGCAGTGTGAAAAATTTTCAGCTTCTTTGGTCCTTTAAGACCGATAACAAGCCACTGGGCCTGGCCGGCTTGCTTGAACCCCTGATTCTCTCAAACGTGAATACTTCGAACGGGCCCAAGCAGCTCGCGATCGTGGCGGGAAGTTCAAATACGCTGACGGCCATCGACGCGGACTCTGGGCAAATGGTTTGGCACAAGGATTTCGATTGGCTCTCTTCCGACCCGCAAACTGAAAGGCCGCGCGGTTTTATCTGCGAGAATGCGGACACGGCATCGCCTGTGGCAAACGCGGCAGGCTCAAACCCGAGGCTCGTGTATACGATGACGGCCGACGGTTATTTGCACACCGTGAATGCAGGTACCGGCGAAGAAGTGGGCAAAGCCATCCAGGTGAGTCCGCATGCGTACATCAAGGCCAATGGGCTGAACCTCTATAAGAACACGATCTACACGATTTCCGGGCAAGGTTGCGGCAGCAGCGCCGGGCGGAATCCGAATACGGTGTATGCGGTGGACCTGACGACACGCGAAACGACCACCATGCAACCCGATCAATCCGGCATGTGGGGAGTGGCGGGTGTTGCGATTGCCGCGGACGGCAAAGTGTACGCGGAGACCGGTGACGGGGCATACGACGCGGCGGCGAAGCGGCTGTCGACCAGTGTGTTACAGGTCGATCCGGAGTCGTTGCAGATCACGAACTACTACACGCCGGATAATCACGTCTGGCTCACCGAACGCGATATGGACATGAATTACACGCCTTCAATTTTTCCCTATAAAGGCCGCGAATTGCTCGTCGCGTCGGGAAAAGAGGGGCGCTATTACCTGCTCGATACGAAGACGATGGGCGGCCCGAATCACGAAACTCCTCTCTACAAGACGCCCCTCGTTTCAAATACGAACGTGAATTTCCAGACAGAAGGCAGCTGGGGAAGCGGCGCTACCTGGGAAGACAGTAAGGGGACGCGTTGGTATCTGGCGCCCATTGGCGGGGCGCTCAATCCGGAAGTGAAGTTCCCGATTATGGATGGGGATATCCCAGACGGAGCGACGGTCGCATTCAAGATCGAAGATGTAAATGGCAAAACCAAGATGACGCCGGCTTGGGTTTCGCGGGATATGGTCACGGCCGAGACGCCGGTGATTGCTAATGGAGTCGTATTTGCGCTCGCTGCTGGCGAGTTTACCGGGCAGGGCCACGATGGCGGCACTGGCTTGTGGAGTGCCGATGAGCGAGTGCAGCGCTCGGTTCCAGCGATTCTCTACGCTCTCGACGGCCAGACCGGAAAGGTTCTTTGGTCGAGCGGACACGAGATCGGTTCGTTCCTGCATGAAGGCGGAATGGCTGTTGCAGACGGCCGCGTGATACTGGGGACGAACGACGGGACGGTCTATTGCTTCGGCCTGAGGTGATCAAGATTTAAACGTAGAGCCGCGGCCTTCAGCGCGGCACTCGAAGCGTGGCCTGGGCGTAAACGCAGTGTTCCTGCGGGTCTGAGGCGCTTTTCGCAGGGTGTTCTAATCCGAGCTTGAGCTTGGCTTGGCAGACGAACCAACGCCGTAGGCGCGGCACGGGAATTGGCGACGCGCTTACGTCGAACCAGGACACGGGCGCGTGGGGATGTAGAGCCGAGTTCGAAGAAAAAGAGTGATTTGGGGGGACGTCGTCATGGGGAAACTGGCTGGTGCGGTGGCGCTCTGTTTTGGTTGTTCGTTTGTCTGGCTTTCCATGGCATATGGACAGGGCCGAGGGGGCGGTCCGTGGAGCACGGTTGGTGGAGACGAACAGCTTACAGGCTGGCAAAAGTCAGAATCCCAGCTTACGCGCGACACCGTGAAGGACATGAAGTTCCTCTGGAAGATCAAGCTCGGCTCTCAGCAGGTCACTGAACCCACCGAGCCGCTCTTCGGCGGACATACGATCACAAACTACGGTTTCAAGGACATTGCAGTCATTCTCGGGCCCGCAAATACCTTGACAAGCGTGGACTATGAACTGGGCACGATGCTTTGGCAGAGACAGGTCGTGGCGGCTGCATCTCATGGTGGAACGCCGTGCCCGAGCGGCCAGTTTGCCTCCTTTGTGATTCAGCCTGCCCCGAATTTTGGATTCGGGCGCGGGCGAGGCGCTGCAGGACGCGGCGCAGCCGGGCGTGGAGCGGCGCCGGCACCGCCTCCGGCACCACCGCCTGCCGAAGCACCCAGGGTTGGCGCCGCAGGCGGCGGGTTTGGCGGAATTCGCGGAATTTTCGTGATCACTCCTGACGGCC
>DATEME010000702.1:0-5134 GCA_035275865.1 Candidatus Acidiferrales bacterium
TCCGCTTCGCCCGCACGCGGCGTCAGCTCGTAACCCGCGCGCGCAAGAACGCCCATCATCACCTCGCTGTCGACGAGGTTCTTCGGGCATCCCAGGCTGACAAATCCGACCTTCGGCATTTCAGTGCGCGTCCTTGCGTGGCGTGGAAACAATCAATTCTAGCACGGTCGGACGAGCCGGTTTTCACACCTCTACTCTTTGAATTAGGGGCAGCAATCTCAGCGACTGCGGTCTGCTCCGTCTGTGGGTGGCTTAGCGCACGGACCGCGCGGCGATGGCTAGAATTTCCCCAGCGAGAATTGTGACGGCATTTTCAGGCGGCCATAGGAGCCGCTCGTGTTCGAGTGTTGTTTGCTGAGCGGTGCGATATCGGCTGCTTGTACATTCGAATAAACGTTGAACACCTCATTGCCGACGAGCGGCGTCAACTCGAACCACATCAGATGGCGGTCTGCATGGTCCGGCGCATAATGCCAAATGAGATGATTCAGGCTCACTTGTACGGCGGCCCCGCCGATGCCGTAAGTCCAGATCGCGCCCTCGGAGGGGTGCTTTCCTAGAAGGGAATTCGTCTCGATGCAAGCGCAGTGATGTTGATCGTAAACCGTCGATGCGGCATCGGCGGACCATGCTGAGACAGCGATTGCATCGGCCGCAAGCACTTCTTTGTGGGTCACAATGTAGTGCCAAATTCGACCGAGCGGACGCGCCCTCTCGTGCTGAGCCGAAAGAAAGGACTGCGCTGGAGACGGAACGGCCAGAATTAATCCAAATACTATTGCAGCAAAACCCTTGCCCCGGTTGCTCATGTGCTTCCCCCTGCCGCTCACGGCCAGTGTCTTAATCGATGGAAGGGGGAAGCCTTCGTTCAGTCGGTGCCGAACGTGCGGGCTCATTTCGATAGCGAGCATTCCGCGTGCCAAACCTGATCTCGCTAAAATCGCTTAGGGAAAGAAGAGTTGCGGAGTCTTCGCGGGCGTTTGCTAGTCATCTGTTCCAAATGCGGACGCAAACCTCAGTAATGCTTCCCGGATCGGTACGGCTGTTGGCGCTGCAAGGCGCGTGGATCAATTTCGACCGGGGCGAAACTTTCGCTCGACGCCGCCCGCATTCTCGATCTTTAGCGCGCGCGGGTTTTCGCGTTATTCAACGGGCGCCGTGCGCGCCACTCTGCTGCCGTGATTTCCCAAACTTCCGAGGGAAGACGGCCGGAGACGTAGTCTCGCTCTTCGGTCCGAATCACCCGCATGCCTTGCTTCTCGGAAATACGCCGCGAGCCGAGATTCGCGATTGCCTTCGGAGCACGCAGCACGGAAAACTTCAGTTCGTCAAACCAAAAATCGGTGACGACATTGCACGCTTCGCTCATCAACCCTTGTCCTTGCCACCGAATGCCGATCCAGAAGCCCCGGTTTTCGTCCTCGCCCTTCATCAAGCTGATGCTTCCGATCAGGCACGCAGGATCGGTTTTGAGCCGGAGTGTCCAATGCCACGCCTCGCCGCGCTCCGATGCAGGGAGAGCTACGTCACGGTAAAACGATCGCGCACCGTCAGGCGGAAAGGGCCAGGGAACACGGTTCGTCAGATACCTCACAATCTCCCACTGCGGAAAGAGAATTTGCACCTGGTCCGCGTCGTCGAGCTCCAAGGGGCGCAAAATGAGGCGCTGAGTTTGTAATTCGGGCGTCATTGTAGCGTCGCTCTTAAGAGTGATTCGCAACGCGGCATTGAGAAATTATAAACGGATCGAACAGAATTGCGATTCGTTTGAAGGAGGGCACACGGACCGCGCCGATTTCGCGCGGTCCTGAAAATCGAGGCGAACTTAGGTTGTCCGGCCGCGGCAGCCGGCGTGTCCGCACTTGCAGTCCAGGTCGGGGGTTTTTTCCATCGCTTCGCATTGCGGACTGCAATACTTCTTGCCTTCAGGAGGTGTGCAACTGCAGTTCGGATGAGCGCATTTGCTGGAGGACATCGCGATCTCCTTTCGTTATAAAGGCCGCACAATCAGCTTCGCGATTTCCGCCTTTGCGTTGAATACGGCGAATACTTGAGACTGGAAAGATCGCGCCTATTAAGCGGGGCTCGCCTCGGCTTCTGAACGAAGCTTCATCGGCTTTCGCAGCTGTAGCATTCGCAAGAGCCAATACGCTGAAACTGCCGCGGCGATGTGTTTTAGAGTGTGGCCGCTGACGATGTGACCGAGCGAATATATCGGACGGTCCGCAGCTTCGAAGATTTTAGCCATTCCATAAAGAACGAAAGAAATGATCAGATCCACGCCGCGCGTGTATCGCGGCGGATAAAGTGCGAGCACCAAAAGCAGCACTACAAAAGAACCAAACTGCACGAGCGCGTAAGGTCGCAGGTCGCCATCGCCCGCAGCTTGCGTAAAGTTCCACCAGAATACGCTTATTGCGCCGCAGACAGTCAGAGGACCCAGAAGCCACAGGCCGATCGCCACGCCGGCGCGTTCGGAAACGATAGCCGCAAGCAGCGCCATGAAACCGACGGCCATCGGGAGCCGGTCCCAGAGAAGTGTGTGATCGTTTGGGTTGAGATGATAGTACGCAGAGCCGAAAGCGGTGAGCGCGACCGCCGCGAAAAACACGATCCACGGCCATCGTTCGCGCGAGTCGATGAAATTGGGTGGCGCGCCTTGGCTACCAAGCGCGATGTGCAGCACTCCCAGGGCTCCCACAAAAAGAAATAGGACGTTCGACACTACGTTGAGGCAGTTTGGGACGCCGAGCATCACGCGCTGGTCGGCGAAATTGTGATAGGCCTTGTTTTGGGGAATCCGGTGGACGAAAAATGTGGCTGCGATCAGCGCGCCAACGATGCCCAGCAGCAATGCGCCCTTCGATTTCATCGAGCAGGTTTAGGTGTGCGGAGCAACTCGCGAATAGATCGAAGCAGAAACGTGGCTTCCTCGGACGGCAAAGCAACGCTGCCGAAGCGGGCGGCCTGATAAAGCTCAGTGAGTTGTACAACGGGCGCAGCGACTTCAGTCGATGGAATTGCGGCAGCAAATTCGCGCGGCGTCTGCCAGGGCGCTTTCTTCCATCCGCGTTTTTCGAGCATTTTCAACATTTCCTGGTATTCAAAAACGGCGAGCGAAGGCGTGAGGCTGCCGCCCCGGCGCGCGCCGAGATTCCACCGAGCCACCGCGTAACGAATGAACGCGCGTCCGCGCAGCCACATGAGCAGGCCGACAAGGAAAATGAGCAGCGCTGGCAGCGTGAAACGCGAGGCTTCGATGTACGCGTCGAGCGCGAGCAGCAGGCGCATGGCTTGCTGCTGCTTCGTCTGATACCAAGCGCGTGCGCGTGCACTGAAATCGCGAGTCGCCCGTTGCGTGTTGTCCGTGAGGCGAATCTGGTGTGCGAAATCGTAGTTGACAATCCATTCGCTCCACGTGAGTTGAAACCAGTCCCAATACATCCCGAGCTGCGCGGCAAGCCCGGATGGCCGCTTTAGATCGCTACCGGGTGTGGGATCGAACGTCATCCACCCATAGCCGGGGAAATAGACTTCGACCCACGCATGAGCGTCGCTGGCGCGAATAATGTAATCGCCGCCAATATCATTGAATTCGCCGGGAAGGAAACCGGTGGCGTAGCGCGAAGGAATTCCGATTTCGCGCAGCATGATCGCCATTGCCGAGGCGAAATATTCGCAATGGCCGGCGCGGCGCGTGAAAAGGAAGTACGCCAGCGGATCGCTCCCCGGATCACCGCGCAGATCGAGCGTATAGGCGTAATGCGCCTTCAGGTAAAGCTCGAGCGCCACGGCCTTGTCGTACGGATTCGTGGCGTGCGACGTGACGTCTTCCGCGAGCTGCTTGATTCGCGGGTCGAGTCCGGCGGGCAATTGAAGGTACGTCTCCTGAATCTTGCTCGAATAAACAGCCGGCACGGCGCGGAGCTGGGGCGGCGGGATTCGCGGCAGTCTCGAGACGCCCTCGTATCGAAGCTTCAGCCCGATGCGCTGGCTGTTGAACACCGAGCCGGTGTCGTCCATGAGCAGGAAATGCCGGCGGATCGTGCCGGGACCGCCAACGTCTTCCAGAAAATTTCCGCGGAGCGCTTGAATGGTGGGCGCGATGAAAATCGCGGACGTCGCCATCGGTTCCATGAGCACGGTATAGCGAATCGGCACAGAGTCATTCCGCCCGGACAGGCCACTGAAGTAATAAGCGCCGTCAGTGCCCGCGAGCACCAGGTCGTCGTTGTGTGCGTGTGTGAACCAGCGTTTGCCGTCGAAAGTGGTGAGAACGATGCCGCGCCAGTGGACGTCTTGCGCGCGCTCGGGATTATCCACCGTGATGCGCATAACGACGGCAGCATTCTGTTGAATTTCGCCGATTGTGCCGAGCGTCATGTCTTCGCTGAAGCCGGTCGTCATATTCGGCTGCAGATTGAACGCGCTCATATAGCCGGTGGTGAAGCGCGGAATCATAAAGAAAATCACGATGCCCAGCGCGAGCGCGCTGAATGCAACAAGCAGGGAAATCGCTCCGAGAGCGCGATTCAGTCGGCGGGAAAGTGGAGTTCCCGGATCGAGAGAGGGCGAAATGGCGTCCGCGCCGCTGCGGCGAATCTCCATCGCGACGAACGTGGAGACGGCGAGGACGAGAAAGATTGCGAGCGCGACGAGAAAGCCGGTTTCTACGGTGAGAATGGCGGACGAAACCATCGATGCCACCGCAAGGACAGCGAGGAACGCGTGGTCGCGAGTCGTGCGCGCCGAATACAGACGCACGATTACGGCGAAAAGCAACAGGTGAATCGTGGCCAGCAGCGCGGAGTAGAGCGCCGGGTTCGGAGCCCCTTCGGCGCTGCCGCGCGAAAGCACCCACAGATCGAAGGGAAAAAACAAGAAATACGCGAGCACGAGCCACGTCGCCGCTTGCGTGGAAAGCTCGGGGCCGCCACCACGCCAGAGGCGGATTGCTTTGTACGCAATTGCGATGGGCACGATCGCCGTCGTGAAAAGATCGAGCTTGCCCGTGGAGATGACCGAGATGGCGCCCGTCGCGACAAGAAGGAAGAGCGACGCCTCGAAATAGCGTTGAACGGCTGAGCCGCCAATGACAATGCGCGAGACGGCAGTTTCGGATTGCGCCGCGGAA
>DATEME010000703.1:0-2386 GCA_035275865.1 Candidatus Acidiferrales bacterium
ATAAGAAGTGCCTTCAGCGTCAGGGCCGACGTATTCCTTAATTGCGTTCCCGCATTCTTGTTGACTTTCTGAGGAACAAACGGACGAACAAAAGCACTTTTCGCTTTTGCATTCGCTTTGTGCTGCGCTATTCTGCCGCGAGCAGTTGTCGCCTGGGGGAATTTTGATCTGGCTCAGAATCGCCTTTTGGACGGTTTTTCTCGCGGCTGCGGCGACGTTCCTTGGCGAGTCGTACCACAAGCGATTTCAGGCCGATAGCCTGTTCCGGGCGCAAGTGGCGCAGGCCAAGGCAGAGGCGGTGCACATCCAGAGCCTCGTGTTGTTTAATCAGCGCACCGTTCCTGCCGGACTTCCTTTTGCAACGATTCTCCAGAATTTCGGCGTTGAGCGCGATACTGCGGCGCAACTGATCGATTCGGCGCAGTCCGTTTTTGATCTGCGGCATGTGCAAGCCGGACACGTGATTTCCATTGGGCGCTCGGTGCTGGGCGAATTGCGCGAAGTGCGCTACCGGATCGACGACGACCATCTGCTTTCGATCGACACGAATGGCGGCATTCATTCGGATATCGAGACGATTCCTTCGAAGAGCGAAACGGCGGGAGTGGCCGGCGAAATTCAAGATTCGCTTTTTCAGTCGGTGATCGACGCCGGCGAGAAGCCCGAGCTTGCAATGCGAATCGCGGATATTTTTGCGTTTGACCTGGATTTTTACACGGACGCGCAGCCGGGCGATACGTTTCGCGTTGTGGTGGAAAAGAAGATTCTGCCCGACGGCACACTGCTTTCATATGGACGCGTGCTTGCGGCCGAATACGTGAACGAGGGGCGCTCGTACAAGGCGGTTCTTTTTCACGATGCGGCAGGGGAGCCGGCTTACTTTCAGCCGAACGGCCAAGCCATGAAGCGCGCGTTTTTACATTCGCCGCTGAAGTTCGCCGCGCCGATTACTTCCCATTTCAGCGTGAGCCGCTATCATCCGATTCTGAATATCCGCCGGCCGCATCTTGGCACCGATTATGGCGCGCCGGAAGGCACGCCGGTGCAGACGATCGGCGAAGGGCGCGTCGTTTTTGCCGGCCGCAAGGGCGAGGACGGAAATCTCGTGAAGATCCAGCACTCGAATGGCTACGTGACGTATTACATGCACCTTTCGCGCATTTTGGTCCACAACGGACAGCGCGTGGCGCAGGGCGATCGGATCGGGCTCGTCGGAATGACAGGACTGGCCACCGGACCGCATCTCGATTTCCGCATCGAGCTTCGTGGCAATTTCTTGAATTTCGAACGCCTGAAGCTGCCGACCGCCGATCCGGTCTCGAAGGCGAATTGGACTGAATTCGCAACGGCGCGCGACGGCGACTTGGCCGAAATGCCCGCGCTGCCTTCGGCGGGCGGCGCTAAGGTCGCCATGAATACTTCCTCGCAATGACTTTTCCCAACGCGCTTTGTTATCGCCGCATTCGTTAAACCAGTTCCTGCAGCCTGCCCGTCTTTTGCCTACATTGGGCGTAATGGATAAGTAGAGGTTACTTGAAGGTTTTTCCTTATGGGCCTCTCCGGAACACACCCGCATAATTTTCCCTGAAGATTGGGGCAAGGGGATCAGGGCCATGAATCGAACAGCAACGGGACTTTTTGACACGTATGCGGCGGCGGGGAAGGTTGTGCGCGAACTGGAGCTTTTGGGAATTTCGGGCGAACAGGTGGAGGTGGTGAACGACGCCGCAGACGACGTACGCGGCACTGGCATCGTGCCGCAATCCAAGCAAACGGAACCGGATTCGTCCGAGGACTACACGATCGTGATCGTCAGGCCGTCGGATGACGTCGGCATGGAGCAGGCAAAGAACCTTATGGACCGTTATGGCGCGAAGCTTTTCCGCTGGCAAATCTCGGCCGACAGCGCGCCGATGACGCACGATGCAGATGAAGGTTCATGGTAGCGATCCGAACGAGATCGATCGCAATTTCAAGAACTGAGGGCTCGAAATGAAAAGGCCGGCCCATGTGGACCGGCCTTTTGTATTTTCAGGTTCAATCGCTTACGGGCGAACTTCCCACGTGTCGCCGGCGCGAAGCAACTTGCCCAAATCGCCCTTGCCGCGCTTGGCTTGAACTTCGGCGAGCTGTTCATTGATGAGATCTTCGTAGCGTGGAACGTGTTCCCAGGAGCGCAGCACGCCGATGGGAGTGGGGAAGCCGGGGCGCTCTTCCATATGCGCGAGCAGAAATGCGTAGGCCGCGCGAGGATGGCGCTCATCGTGGACGAGCAAGTCGGCCTCGGTGATGCCGTTGCCGAGCTGAACGACTTCCAGGTCGAAGCCATTCATACGGATTCCCTTGTCACGATTCTTACCGAAAATGAGCGGCTTGCCGTGCTCGA
>DATEME010000704.1:0-5831 GCA_035275865.1 Candidatus Acidiferrales bacterium
GAAGCGATTGCGATCATCGATTACAGAGAAAAGAACGGCAAGTTCAAATCGATCGATGATGTGAAGAAAGTTCCGGGCGTGGACGTGAAGAAGATCGAAGCAAACAAGAGCCGCGTTTCGTTTTGACGAGGCGCTTAAGCGCCATGCGCTTGCCATTCAAAGGCACACTGATTTTACGAGGGGGAGTCGATGCGAAGAGTCGTCGTGGCGTTGGGAATCATCTGCCTGTGTGCCGCGTGTTGGGGCGCCGACTGGCTTGCCGAAGGCGGCGATCCCGGCCGCACCGGTTGGCAGAAGAATGAAACCATCCTGAATCCGCAGAACGTGAAGGATATGAAGCTTCTGTGGAAGACGCATCTCGATAGCACTCCGCGCGAAATGCACAACCTCTTTCCTCCAGTGATTGCTGAGCGCGTGGATACCGCCAATGGCCCGAGGCAGATCGCGGTGGTCGCCGGTGTTTCGGATGACCTCTTTGGTATCGATGTTTCCGAAGGCGAGCAGCTTTGGCATGTCCATTTCGATAGCGACTACACGCCACCGACGACCAGTCGCGGCGGTCAGGGCGGAACACTTTGTCCTGGCGGGCAGCTTGCCGTTCCAGTGATCGTCCCAGCCGACGCTCTCGGCAAATACACGGTCTATACGGTTTCCTGGGATGGTCGTTTACGCGAGATCAACCTGGCGGATGGTAGGGATATTGTTCCGCCGCAGAAATTCATGCCGCCAAACACAAAGCCTTGGGCGATGAATTATTTCGACGGCGTCCTCTACACGAGCATTTCGCAGGGCTGCGGCGGTGTTCCGTTTTCGTTTTTCTCCTACGATCTCGCGACACGCAAAGCGAGCGCCTTTTTGCCGAGCGGTGGTGGTCTATGGGGACGCCGAGGCGTCGCGATCGCTCCTGACGGCACGGTCTACATGGGTACCGGAGACGGACCGTACAATCCCGAAGCGAAGAATCTTGGCGATTCGATCGTCTCTGTGAAACTCGACGCCAACAAGCAATTGCAACTCGCCGGCTACTTCGCTCCACCCGACGCGAACTGGATGTGGCACCGCGATCTCGATATCAACGTCACGCCAATGGTTTTCGATTACAAAGGCCATCACTTGCTCGTAGACAGCAGCAAACAGTGCCGTTTGTGGCTCCTTGACCGCGACAATTTCGGTGGAGCCGATCATCAAACCGCCCTCTATCGCTCGCCGCTCATTTGCAACGACGATCAGCAATACGACGCGAAAGGCGTCTGGGGCGCGCTGGCCACATGGCGGGATTCGAATGGCACGCAGTGGATCATCATGCCGTTCTGGGGGCCAGTGAGCCGCGATTTTCATGCGCCCATCGAAAACGGCAAGCGTCCCGAACAGGGTGGCGTCGCAGCATTTAAACTGGAACAGAAGGGCGATAACTGGACGCTCGCGCCCGCATGGCTTTCTCAAGATATGGATATGGCCGAAGAGGCCATCGTCGCGAACGGCGTGGTTTACACCTACGGCAGCGGCGAAGACACACACCAGCAACGTCCCGAACGCGGTTACAACGAGCCGGCCGGCCCGCCGACGCCAACCGCTCCCGGTCCGGGCGGATCAGCGACTCGTATCGCAAATTCGACACATGCGACTCTCTACGCGCTCGATGCCGTGACAGGTAAGACGCTCTGGTCGAGCGGCGACCAGATCACTTCTTGGAATCACTCAAGCGGCATCTCCGTGGCGAACGGCCGTGTTTACATCGACACATATGACGGCAACCTCTACTGCTTCGGAATTGCGAGGCAGCAATGAGGCCCGCGTCGAAGGAGATCCGAAGCATGCGCAATCTATCTGTGAAGAAAACGTTGATCGCGGGAATTGGCCTTGCAATCTTGGGTGTCGGCACGGCGTATACCCAATTTGGCCGAGGCGGCGCTTCCGATTGGACCACGACTCAAATGAATGCTCAGCGCACCGCCTGGATCAAAAGCGACACCTACATCTCAAAAGAAAACATGGAAAAGGGCGGTTTCAAACTGCAGTGGAAGTGGAGAGTCGAAAATCAGCCGCGCCAATTACAATCAATCGTTTCGGCGGTAACAGCTTCGAGCGGCATCGGGAGAACCGTCTCGATTCTGTCGCTAACCTCGAATAGCTTTGCCGCCGCTGATGATGACACAGGAAATCTCTACTGGACGCGCCATATCGACGCGCCGATTCCTTCCGGCGGCACGACGAACTGTCCCGGTGGGCTGACCGCCGGTGCGAGCCGGCCGTCGGAACTTGCTCCGCCTGCTGCTGTTGCTGGCCGCGGCTTCGGCGGAAATCGTGGACCATACACGAGCGCCGTCGGCGAACCCGGTGAAGGCGTGCCAACCTGGATTATGCAAGGAGGGATGTTCGGGCCAAGCGGAGCCCCAAGAGGAGCCGGTGCAGGCCCAAATGGACGAGGTGGCGCGGCTCCCGCAGCAGGTCCCGGCGGTGCACCGGGGGCAATTCCTGGCGCACCTGGCGTTCCGGCAGCGGGAGGCGCGGACGCCGCAGCTCGCGGGCGTGGTGCTGCCGCTGGACGCGGTCCCGGCGGGTTTAATTTTGCGCCACAAGGATTTTTTGCGGTAGGCAGCGACGGCGTACTCCACATGCTCGGCAATAACGCGGGTAAGGATATCGAGAAACCTGTTCCGTTCCTGCCTGCGAATGCGAATGTGTCTGACCTCATCGCCGTACCTGAAACGGTGAACGGCACAAGTTCGAACATTGTCTACGCAGCCACAATGAACAGCTGTGGCGGCGTGCCGAACAGGGTCTGGGCAATTGACCTCGCTCCAGAGGAAAAACCGGTCACGCACTTTGATACCGGCGCAAGCCCGGTCGGTCCGCCGGCGCTCTTTGCCGACGGCACTCTCTACGTTGCAATCGGCAGCGGTGCGGCAGGCTCGGGCTATTCGCACGCGCTCGTCGCGCTCGAACCGAAAACATTGCGGCTGAAAGACTGGTTTACGGATCCGAAGGCGGATTTTTCCTCCACTCCCATGATCTTCAAGAGTGGCGATAAGGAAGTTGTTGCCGCTGCGACAAAGGATGGCCGAATCTACCTATTGGATACAGGTTCGCTCGGCGGCTCTGACCATAAGACGCCTCGCTACGTCTCAACCGCATTTTCGAACTCGAAGATGGACTATGCTCCCGCGGCACTGGCTAGTTGGCAGGATGCCGATGGCACCACTTGGATTCTCGAACCCTTCGCAGGCAAAACCGCTGACGTTGCGGACGGAGGAGTGGTTGCTCTGAAGGTGGAAGACGAAGACGGAAGCCTGTCGCTCGTGTCGGGATGGGTTTCGCCGGATATGGTTTCTCCCCTGCCGCCCATTGTTGTCAACGGCGTTGTGTTTGCGGCTTCCAGTGGCGAATACCATCCGGCCAGCGGCTCCGCGGTGTCCGCAGCGGAACGTGCAAAGCATTCGGTGCCGGCCGTGTTATACGCATTGGACGCGACTACCGGAAAGCAATTATGGTCCAGCGGCAAGACGATCACGTCGTTCGTTGCGGGTACCGGGCTTTGGGCGACGGCGGGACAAGCGTACATAGCTACGTATGACAGCACGGTTTACGCATTCGGTTTTGCCATGGACCGGGATTTGACCCACTGATTTTCGCATTCGAGTGCAAAGAGAGCTGCAGTGGAGAGGTGAAGTATGTTTCGTAGCGATTCTGCCGGTTCGTCTTGTCGTTCAGCGGTGGTGAAAAAACTAAGCCTCGTCGGAATTGGCTCTGCGGCTGCTCTTCTTCTTTTGAGAGTTCCCGCTCGTGCGCAGCAAGCGCCTCCGAATGGGAATGAGAGCACGCAGCTGGGCACTACACCGGCTTCTCCTGGTGCTTCCGGCGCTCCGCAAGCCGGCGCCGGCCGCGGACGCGGTTTCGGTTTCCGCAGGCCAGCCCAAGCTGACTGGAATGACCACGACGGCTGGGTCTCAATGTTCGACGGCAAGACGCTCGACAACTGGAAGGGCAACAAGAACGTCTGGTCCGTCGAAGACGGCCAAATCGTCGGCACTGCGAGTCCGGACAATCCGGTTGGCACAACTTATTTGATTTGGGTCGGCGGTCAGCCCGCGAATTTTACCCTCAAGTTGGATTTCATGCTCGCCGGCACCGCGCCAAACACAGGGATCCAGTTTCGTAGTTTCATTCGCCCGCCGGGCTTCCCCGGACGTGGCGGAGTCGGCTTCGGCGGCGATCCCACGGTGGTGTGTTCGGATCAAGAGGCGCTCAATGATTTGAGTCCTTCCACCGCGTCGGCGGCGCCGACGGCCCAGCGGGATTCCCGGTTGGCGGAACGGCGTCTGGCAACCCTGGGCAAAATGCGAATGCTGGTCGTGGCGGCCCCGGCGGTCGCGGCCCTGGTAGAGGCAGAGGGCCCTCCGATGAGATGGCAAAGGAAAACGCCCCGTACTGGTTGAGCGGCCCGCAGGCGGACTTCGACCCGCAAAATACATTCAGCGGTAATTTCTACGATCAAGATGGCCGCGGCGAGATGGTCTTTCGCGGTCAGGTAGTCCAGACAGACATGTGCAAGCAGCCGGAAGAAATTGCTTCCGTAGGTGACGCAGCCGACCTCGCGAAATTCATCAATCCGCTCGGCCAATGGAACCGGTACCTCATCATCGCCCGCGACCACGTAATCCTTGAAGCAATCAACGACCGCGTCATGAGCGTCACATTTGACGACGACCCCACCCGTTTCCGCGCCAACGGCTACATCGGCCTGCAACTCGAAGGCAATGGCAAACTCTACTTTAAGAACCTATACATCAAATATCGTTAGGGCGCGCTATTTCCCGCAGGTCTCGTTGCACGAAAACGTGTGCCCCATTTTGTGCCTCATCTCAGTAACAAGTCATCGCAATTGGGCACAAATGTCCACTGTTTCGCAGACCGTATAAGCAGCGGGAAATTCAATGCCGTAGCAACTGATCGCAATCGATATTACTCATCATTGGACGGTCCCTTAATCGGCGGGATCCAGTCAGAATCCTGAACCGTTGAGACTTGTTTCGAAATTCATCGGTTAGGATTTTCTTGGAACGTAGACGGTACGGTTCGCTTGAGTTCTTAAGTCGCTCGTGTGACGCGAACCAGCTCGTGAGGCCACTTGCCTTTTAGGCAGGAGCTCCTCCACTAAAATTATTGTTATCGCCAGGTACGTCAGCGGATTTTCAGGCACTTACGAGCCTTCGCGATTACAGGCAGCGGTATCGGTCGACCCCTTCTAGCTACAATTTCGTAGACAAGCGGAACTGCCCCTTGAAGGAGGCTCCGCTAAGTCTCTGAAGGTAAGAAGGATTTGGTGGACGTGGCCGGGATCGAACCGGCGACCCCCTGCTTGCAAAGCAGGTGCTCTCCCAGCTGAGCTACACGCCCACGCTTCGTAACTATCTTAGTCTAAATCGTTTTTGTCGGGAGCATATCTTTGTTCAGCACTGTACGCGCCCGAACCGTGTCAAAACCCCAATTCAACGTGGGTCGATGTGGCAGAATAAGTCGCTTGTTGTCAGCTCCGTTTTCGCAAGCTTCGCACGGGAACTGCCGCGAGCTAGATTTCTGCTGGCGATTTTGTTGATGAAGCCGGAATCGCTGCATTGATTCTAATTGGGTTGCGGTCGAAACGGCCACCTGCTTTCTAAGCAGGTGCTCTAGCGAAATGCCACATCGGGCCGTCGAGTACACCCGCACCGGAGGGAGGACCGTTCTGGGCAGACCGGTCAATCGAGAGACATCAGGCCCTAGGCTCCCGAACAAAATTAAAAGGACAGCATGGTACGTCCCGGGTGATCCGTCCGCATCGTACTTCCGTG
>DATEME010000705.1:0-6942 GCA_035275865.1 Candidatus Acidiferrales bacterium
AGCTTTCGCCATGCCGGTGTGAACGCTGTTTTCCCAAAACGTGAAAAGCACGATTCGGATTTCGGGAAACATGCTCTTGATTGCGAGCGCCGCTTCCACGCCGTTCATCTTCGGCATCGCCACGTCCATCAGAATCATGTCCGGGCGCAGTTCAGTCGCTTTGGTTACGGCTTCCAATCCGTCGCCCGCTTCGCCGCAAATTTCCAGTTGCATGGTTACGCGGAGGAAAACCCGAAGCGCCGCACGAACGTACTTACTGTCGTCTACGACGAGCACCTTGTTCATGTCATGCAAAGCGTAACCGTGTTGGTTCACATCGTTCAATCGAGATTCTTATTTAGTACCTAGGTACCAGCGGTGTAATTGCTGTTCGTCTCAATCTGCGACGGCTTGCGAGTCATTCGCGGGAATCGCGTCTTTCAACTGGGAGCATTCTCAGTCCAAAGGGTCTCAAGCGCTTTAATCAGTCCAAAGGCGCCTTCAGACTTTGCGACAACAATATCGACGCCGATGGCCTTTGCCAATGCTCCACCAATCACATCGGAATGCAGCGTAAAGACGACGATGCGAACCTTAGGCAGGCGCGATCGGATGGCAGACGCCACCTCGAGCCCGTTCATGCTGGGCATTACCAAATCTATAATCGCCACGTCCGGTTTTTCCGCTTCCGCCTGTTCGACGGCTTGCGTCCCATTGCGAGCTTCGCAAACTCGCATGGAAGTGCAATTTTCAATGAAGAGGCGCAGGGCTGATCGCACCGTCGGATTGTCATCGGCAATCAGAATGCATTTCGCCGAGACACGAATCGGAATGATTTTGGAGGAAGTCATCGCCGCGGGGTTGGCCGGGCCACGGGAGCTCGCATCTGCACATTGAATGGCGATCATACGAATGGCCCCGTGATCAAGGCGCGGCGCTCTTCGTAGGCCGCGATATTGGCGACATCCGGGTTATGCCATATCGCGACTTCGCGCTGATATACAGTGAATGCCGTATGCTGGCTTAGACGATTTCTTTGGGCCAGCGTTTTGTTGATAGGCCGCGAGTCATACCCTCAAGGTAAACACAAAGGCATTAAAACTTTATAAAAGAGTTACTCGGGTCTTTACTTGCAGTCTGGGCCGCAATTTACGATTAATTTATTGACACGAACTTTACGCGCGCGTATGTTCTGCAGCGCTGTCATTGGGGTAGGCTCAGGGTTCCGACTCAGGTTGCGTGTCATAGAAGAAAGGCGCGGCCATGGTTCAGCGATCTCTCCTTTTATTCGCCGTTTGTCTGTTATTGGTGTGCGTACCCTCGCGGCTTAAGGCCGACGATTGGCACATAGTCTCGCCTGACGACCTGACGCTGAAGGACAATCCTAAGCAGCCAGGCGCCGACGCGATGGTTCTCTACCGGCAGGTCGATGTGGACGCCAAAAACGCGTCCGTGATGAATTACCTGCAGATCAAGATCTTCACCGACGCAGGCGTCAAGGACCAGGCCGACGTAGAGCTTCGCTACGATAAGTCGCGGGAGTCCATTCAAGGCGTTCAGGCACGCACGATTCAGCCTGACGGCACAATCACAGAATTCAATGGCCAGACCTTCGACAAAGAAATCGTGAAAGGCCACGGAATCAAGTATCTGGCAAAGACCTTCACGATGCCCAACGTCCATCCAGGCTCCGTCATCGAATATCGCTATCGCGAACAGTCGGATGACAGCTATTACTGGAATCTAGAGTGGGTCGTTCAGCATGGCCTATATACCCGCGAAGCGCGCTTTTCCATCAAGCCGGACCCTTCCGACTATGCACCAGAGTTGCTGTACCGCCTTTACAATCTGCCTGACGCCATCAAGCCGCAAAAGCAGGGTAATGGCATCTATACGCTCACTATCCAAGACGTTCCAGGAATCGTGGCGGAAGACTACATGCCGCCGGCTTCCGTGCTCGAATCACGGGTTGCATTTTACTATCGCAACCCCGATGAACCTGATCGAGAAACGACCGCGCAGTATTGGAACCGCGTCGGGAAGAAATGGAACGCACAGGTCGAGAAGTTCATCGATAAGAAAAAGGAGTTAAGTGAAGAGGTTTCCCACATTGTTGCAAATGGCGACTCGCCGGAACAAAAACTGCAAAAAATATACGCACGCACATTGCAGATCAGGAATCTGAGTTTTGAGGACGAAAAATCTGCCAAGGAAGCCAAACAGGAAAATATCAAAGACAACAATAATGTGGTGGATGTACTGAAACACGGGTACGGCGGTGGCGTCGACATCAACTGGCTGTTGATGGGGCTGGCTCGGGCGGCAGGCTTCGACGCGGCTGATGTCCGGGTTGCCCCCCGCAACAGCACAATATTCGACCCCAACCATCAGGCTTCAGTGGAACTTAGCGCCGAGCTGGTCTGGGTTCACGCCGGCTCCAAGGATTACTACCTAGATGCGGCCGCCCACTACTATGGGTTTAACCAGTTGCCGTGGTACGAGACCGAGGCCGGCGGAATCAAGCTAACGAAAGACGGAGCCCAGATAATCAACACTCCCGACCCCGCCGCTGCAGACAATACGATCGTTCGCCACGCGGACGTTCAGCTGGACCGAAATATGGGGATGACGGGGACGCTAAAGGTCGATTTCACAGGGCAGGAGGCGTCGAGTATCAGGATGGATAACAGGCAGGAAGACGAAGCCGGCCGCAAAACGAATCTTGCGGATGAAATCAAGGCTTGGCTGCCGCTTGGCGCGACATTTCAGGTGACGTCGATCGCCAATTGGGACGATGTCGAAAAGCCGCTGCACGTCGAGGGAACATTCGCCGTCCCCGCGACATCGTCAATCGCGTATCAGCGCCTTTTGCTGCCTCTCGAGATTTTCCAGACCACGGAATACGGCGGCTTTCAATCTCAAAGGCGCGTGAACAACATTTACTTCTCTTATCCGTACGAGAAAACGGACGACCTCGTCTTCCAAACTCCCCTCGGATTCTCGGTGCAAAGCCTGCCTCCGGCTCAGGACGTAAACCGCGGAGCCGTGGTTTACAGCATCTCCGCATCGAAGCAGCCGAGCGGGGTCGAAGTGAAGAGACACATGGCGGTCAACGGCATTCTCTTCGGAAAAGACGCTTATCCCGCTATTCGCGCTTTTTTCAGCACGGCTAAGACTGACGATGATGCACAGGTTCTCTTGCAGAATGGCCTGGCAGCTCGAAATGACTAAGCGTGCGCCGCTATTCGCAATCGCCCTCGCGCTTACACTCTGCTCGTACGCGATGCCGTCGCGCGCCGATTCCGCGCCCGATTGGCTGCACGCGGCCGCGCAGGAGAAACTGCCCGATTACCCGGACTCGCCTATCGCAGTGATGCTTCTCAACGAGGTGCAAACCACTGTACAGGCGGATGGACAAGTCGAATCGCGGCATCGCGTCGCCATTCGCATTCTGCGCCCGCAGGGTCAGGATGAGTACGGCTTCGCCGGCGTTCCCTTTGATAACGAAACGAAAATCGCTTCGTTCAAGGCCTGGACCATTACTGCGGATGGGCACGAGTTCGCGCTGAGCGACAAAGATGCCATCGAAACAAGCGTCTCCACGTACGAAGTCTTCACGGATGACCGGCTGAAGGTGATGAAATTCTCAGACGCGGTGCCCGGCTCCGTTGTGGGTTACGAGTACGCGCAGAAAGTCCGTCCGTTTGTTTTCGAGCATGATTGGGAGTTCCAGGAGACCATCCCCGTGCACCGCGCCCGATTCATTTTGCAGCTCCCGACGGGATGGGAGTATTCGAACTATTGGGTCAACTACGACCAGCATAAGCCGCAGACGGCCGGAAATCAATCTGTATGGGAAGTGACCGACGTTCCGGCGATAAAAAAGGAGCCGGACATGCCACCGGCTGCTGCCGTCGCGGGCCAAATGGGCATCAAATATTTTCCCGATAACCCGCAGCAGCGTGCGAAAAGCACAGGTTCATGGAATGACCTCGGCACATGGTACGACGGACTGACAGAAAGCGCTCGCACCGCGTCGCCTCAAATCCAGCAAAAAGTGGCCGAACTTACGTCCGGCATGACCGACCCACTGACCAAAATCCAGGCCCTCACGGCTTACGTCCAGCGGCAGATCCGTTATGCGGCCATCGAGATCGGCATTGGTGACGTCCAACCGCACCCAGCGGCCGACGTTTTTAACCGCCAATATGGCGATTGCAAGGACAAGGCCACGCTGCTCAGCACAATGCTTCATGTGGCAGGCATCGAATCCTACTTGGTCGTGGTTGATACAGATCGGGGTGTAGTGCGGCCTGACTATCCGTCACTGCGCTTCGACCATGTGATCGTAGCCATAAGCCTGCCGGACGCAGTAACCAGCGGGTCTCTGTTTGCAACGATCGACGATCCGAAGCTCGGCAGGCTGCTGTTTTTCGACCCGACGGACGAAGTCGTACCGCTCGGCTACTTGCCGCAAGAATTGCAAGACAATTATGGTCTGGTCGTAACGCCACACGGCGGCATGCTCGTGTCCATGCCGTTGCTTCCCCCTTCCACAAACCGCCTGCTTCGCCAGGCAACGCTGACGCTGACCTCTTCGGGCGATCTTGCGGGAGAAGTGAGAGAAATACGTTGGGGCGGTCCTGCCCAGGAAGAGCGCGAAGCTTTCCTGGGCGAGCAGCCTTCGAAACGGGCCGATATATTCGAGCATTTTCTTGGTCAATTTCTGCCCAATTTTGAACTTACAAGCGCGTCGATCGGCAATCTCGAAAAATATGACGACATGCTCAGTCTCGACTACAAGTTTGCATCCGAGGGTTACGCCAAAATGGTGGGCGACGAATTGATGGTGCGGCCGCGCGTTCTAGGTGATAAGTACACGAATCTGCTCGATCTCTTCGCTCAAGATAAGCCGCGGGAGTACCCGATCGAGTTTGGCGAGGCGACCCGTCAGGACGACGTGTTCGATATTGCGATGCCTGCGGGATATGTGCTGGAGGGAGCCCGGCCACCGGTGGATGCAAGCTGCGATTTCGCGACGTACACTAGTAAGCTCGAAGTTCACGGCAACGTGCTGCATTACACGCGCACGCTGCAAATCAAAGACGTACTTGTCCCCACTTCAAAACTCGCGGATGTGAAGCGCTTCCTGCAGCAGGTGGCAGCCGATCAAGGATCATTCGTGACGCTAAAGCCAGGCGCGTCAAATCCGCCCGTCGGCTCGACGGCCGCTGTCCCGCTTACACAATAACGAGCGCAACGCCCGAATAGTCATTTCGCGGACATCGTAATCACGCGTACTGGCCCGCCGCTGAAAATGCGAGCGCCTGCCACGGCAAAGCAGCCCTGATCGTGGTTCCCTTGGAACTGGATTCGATCTGCATTTCGCCGCCAAGCTGGGCAATCCGTTCGCGAATGCCCCGCAGGCCTACGCCGACGCGGCCGTGCATTTTGATTTCGCGCTGCCTGTGCTCGGGAATTCCGGCGCCTTCGTCGCGAATCTCGAGATGCGCTTTGCCATCAACCACGTCAAAACGGACGGTTGCCGTCGGACTTGCGGAGTGCCGGTGCACGTTGCCAAGGCACTCCTGCACGACTCGGAAAACAGCCGTCTCGATTTCGCTCGACGTTCTTTCCAGCGATTCGGGACAGTCCAGAGTTACGCTGATTCCGCTACGCTTGCTGAACTCCTCGACATACCACTGGAGCGCAACCGGCAAGCCCACTTCGTCCAGAAGCGGCGGATGCAGCAGATGCGATATCGTGCGAATGCCTTGATGAAGCTCCTGCAGCATTGCTTCGTTTTGTTGCAATGCTGTGACGGCCGCCGCGCTCAGGACCGCAGTTTCTCTGGCGATGGCGGAGTTGTTTATCTTGATCGCGATCACCAGCTGGCCGACGCCGTCGTGCAATTCGCGCGCGATGCGCCGTTGTTCGTCATCGCGCGCCTGAAGCAAGCGCGCGGAAAGCTCGCGAAGGCTGTCGTTGGCCGCGTTCAGTTCGGATGTTCTTTCTTTGATTCTGTCTTCCAAAGTAGCATTCAGCTGCGCCAGTTCTTTTCGCGCGCTTTCAGCCACTTCCGCCTGGCGCCGCGCTTCCGACTCGGCATTTTTCAGGCGCAAAAGCGCGGCAACGGTTGCCACCAACTCGGAGCGATCAATCGGCTCTGCCAAATACGCGTCCGCGCCTCCCTGAAGGCCGTGCACGCGAGACTGCGCATCCGTAAAAGTGGACGAAACGTGAAGGATAGGAATGTGCGCCGTTTCCGGGGAACTCTTCAGGCGGCGGCAAACCTGAAAACCGTCCATATCCGGCAAATTAACATCCAGCGTAATGAGGGTCGGCATTTCGGCCGCGCGCGCAATCGCCTCGGTGCCGGTCCTTGCCTCCAAAATCTTGTAACCCGCTTCCTTGAGCGCGCGCGCAATCGAATACCGCAGGGCGTCATTGTCGTCTACGACCAGCACCGTTATGGCGTTCGCGTCAGCCGTTTTTAACCCGGGTCTCTCTCGTCCAATCTTGTGTTTTAATGCAGTTGCTTCACTCATTATTGCGCCTCTTTCGCCGTTCCGGCTGCAATTGGAAGGCCGGCGTTATGAAATGCTTGGCCAAGGTTTTCGAGCAGAGTCTCTCGTGAAGAATTCTCTTTCGATACGATAGCCGCCGCGTCAAGGGTGATGATGGATTTGTCTCCTTCATGCGGAATTCGGGCGATCATCAGGCTTTTCCGTCACCAATAGATGCGCCTACGAACATCTAAAGTGCAATAAAGAGGCGGGATTAAAGGCTCTTCTCCCAGCCAGCGTCCAGTCCATAACACACAGTCGTCCTAAACGGCTCGCAGCCGCAAAACCAATCACATCGGACGTCAGCACGGGTTTAGCGTATGGAAGCCAGCAAGATGACAATTCTCTTCTCTCGATGCTTCTTCGCAATACGGCTTTCCATGTAGTGATTGGCGGA
>DATEME010000706.1:0-5456 GCA_035275865.1 Candidatus Acidiferrales bacterium
GAATTGTAAAGGAACGCGAAGAGAAGATTCTGGCGGATGTTGCGCATGGTGGCGCGGCTGAGTTTGCGCGCGCGGGCGATGCCGCGAAGGTCGCCGTGAAGTAGCGTAATTGCGGCGCTTTCCGTTGCAACATCGGTGCCGGTGGACATCGCGATACCGACGTCGGCTTGGGCCAGCGCGGGAGCATCGTTTACGCCGTCGCCGGCGACGGCCACGACGTGACGTTGTGTTGAATTACGCTGCAGGGATTCGACGATTTCGCGCTTTTGGGCAGGCAGAACTTCGGCGTGAACTTCGTCGATGCCGAGCTTGCGTGCGATGGCTTCGGCTGTGGCGCGATTGTCACCCGTGACCATTACGACGCGGATTTTTGCGGTGTGGAGATCGCTCATGGCCGCGGCGGCGGACGACTTGATTGGGTCGGCGATGGCGATGAGGCCGGCGGGTGCGCCGTCGATTGCGAGGAAGACAACTGTTTGAGCTTCAGATTCGAATTCGCGTGCCTGGGCATCAAGAACGGGAGCGCCAAGGCCAAGGTCGCCCAGTAACGCGCGGTTGCCGAGCGCTGCGCGCTTTCCCTCCACGCTGCCGACAGCGCCTTTACCGGAAATCGAGCGGAAGTCGGTCACTTCGGGCGGCGTGAGGCGGCGCTCTTTGGCCGCGGCGAGAATAGCGGCAGCGAGCGGGTGTTCGCTGGCACGTTCGATTGCTGCCGCGACGCGCAGGACTTGCGATTCGTCGAAACCTGGCGCCGCAAGGACGCTCATCACGCGCGGCTTGCCTTCGGTTAGCGTTCCGGTCTTGTCGACGACGATGGTGTCAACCTTTTCGAGAATTTCGAGTGCCTCGGCGTTCTTTACGAGAATGCCGCTCAGCGCGCCGCGCCCGGTGCCGACCATGATGGCCATCGGCGTGGCGAGGCCGAGGGCGCAAGGGCAGGCGATGATGAGGACCGCGACAGCATTCAGCAGCGCGTGTGACATTTTTGGCGCGGGACCGACCGCCGCCCACGCGACGAAAGTGAGAAGGGCAGTGAGCACGACGGCCGGCACGAAATAGCCTGACACGCGATCGGCGAGCTTTTGCACGGGCGCGCGGCTGCGTTGTGCTTGGCCGACCATGCGAACGATTTGCGCGAGCATCGTTTCCTCGCCGACGCGCTCGGCACGCATGACAAGAGCGCCCGTGGTGTTGACCGTGCCGCCCACGACACGGCTACCTCCCGATTTTTCGATGGGAAGCGATTCGCCCGTCATGAGCGATTCGTCGACGGAACTCGCGCCGTCGAGGACGATGCCGTCGACCGGAATTTTCTCCCCAGGGCGAACGCGAAGCGTGTCGCCGGCTGCAATCGTCGTGATGGGAACATCAATTTCTGTGCCGTCGGCGCGGATGAGGCGTGCATTTTTTGGCGAAAGATTGAGCAGCGCACGAATAGCGGAGGAAGTGCGGCTGCGCGCGCGAAGCTCGAGCACCTGTCCAAGTAAAACCAGTGTGGTGATCGCGGCGGCAGCTTCAAAATACAGCGGGACTTCGCCGTTTGTCGTGCGGAACGACGCGGAAAGTGCGGCGGGGAAAAGAACCGCGATGACGCTGTAGACGTAAGCCGTGCCCGTGCCAATCGCGATCAGCGTGAACATGTTTAGGCTGCGGTTCGCGATGGAGGCCCAGCCGCGTTGAAAGAATGGCCAGCCGGCCCAAAGGACGACGGGTGTTGAAAGCGCCAGCTCGATCCAACCGACCCCGTGGGCGAGCGAGAGCCCGGGAATCATGCGCGACATGCCCAGCGCGATGACTGGAATTGTTAACGCGAGCGCTATCCAGAAGCGGCGCGTCATTTGCGCGAGTTCGGGATTTTTTTCTTCGACGGCGACGGTGCGCGGTTCAAGAGCCATGCCGCAGATGGGGCAGGAGCCGGGCTCGTTGCGAACGATCTCCGGATGCATGGGGCAGGTGTATTCCGTGCGCGTGGTTTGAGGCGGAACGGCGGGTTCGAGATCCATCCCGCACTTTGGGCAGGCGCCTGGATTGTCTTGCGAGACCTCGGGATCCATCGGGCAAATGTATTGGGTTCCGTTCCGTATGCCTGACGTCGCGGCTTTGTCCCGGAGTGTCTCCTGCGGGTGAGCAGGAGGCACAGCAGGCAGCTCCCCTATGTCGTCCCTCCGAGGATTCGTCACAGGCCTTACGCCGCCAAGTTGAACAAGCGGAACGTGTGCGCGCATCGGTTCAGTCGCAGGAGCGTTCAGATATTTTTCGGGGTTGGCACGGAATTTTGTAGCGCAGCTTTCGCAGCAGAAGAAATATGTTTTCCCGGCATATTCGGCGCGGGCTTTGGCGCGCACGGGGTCAACATTCATTCCGCAAACCGGATCTTTTTCCATGGCAGCAGGCATTGTGCTCCTCAAAATTCGCGGCCTAGCGGCCGTGCGTCTGCATCAATTCCACGAGTTCGTCGTACATTGCCTCGGCTTCCGCGCGGGTGCCTTTGCGAATGGCCTTCGCGGCGCAATGCCGCAGGTGATTGCGCAGCAGCGACTTTGCCACTGAGCGGAGCGCTTCCTGCACGGAAGAAATTTGCACGAGGATGTCGGCGCAGTACCGTTCTTCGGCGACCATGCGCTGCAGGCCTCGGACCTGGCCTTCGATGCGGCGCAGGCGATTCATATTTTCGGATTTGATTAGCGGGTCGACCGCAACCGCTTTGCGGGCGGCCGTTTGGGCAGCGCATCCGCAAGCGGCGCCGGCCTTTTCGGCTAAGACTTTCATGCGAGTCATATACCCCCTAGGGGTATATTAACAGATGTGGCGATATCGCGGAAGGGTTCATTTGCCGTTAAACCGCTCGTCCGAAATTGTGAATTGCGCGCGGCCAGTGTGGCAGTCGCCGGACGCAGCCATGACGGCTTGCCACGCTATGGCACGAGGGAGCTTTCTTGCGTAGAGGAGGGCTGCTTCTTCGGCATGAGCGACGCGATGTAGGAGAGCATCTCCGGGCTCGACCAATCTTGCGGGCCGATGATTTTGCGGTCGAGCTTGCCGTCCGGGCTGATGATGTAGGTCTCGGGATACATCACCGTGCCGTAGGACGAGGCGATCTTCTGGGATGTATCCAGATAGGTTGGGTAGATGATCGAGTTGTCTTTCAGAAATTTATCGTAGGAGGCCTGATCCTCGCCATTCACATCCGGATCTACCCCCAGCACGGTTCCACCCATGGAGGAAATCCGGAGCTGAAGCGCGTTGAGCGAGGCCGCTTCGTCAACACAAGGCTGACACCACGAGGCCCAGAAATTCAGGACGACGACGTGGCCGCGCAGGCCGGAAAGGTGCATCTGCGCCCCGTTCATCATGAAGGTGAAGTCCTTCGGTTGCTGGCCGTGAATGCTGGGTTCGCCTTCGCGGTAAGCGGGTGACACGAATACGACGACAAGCGCGATGATGAATAGCGCCACAAGGGCCGTGATGAGTTTCTGTTTCAAATCCCCTGTCCCTCGATCCTATAATGATAATGCATCTGACGAATTTCCGGCGCTCCCGTTCTTGGCCTGTGCGCGGATTGGATTCATACTTCTTTCCCGCCATTATTTCACGCCGTGGCACGAGAGTGCCACCGGCACGTAAGGCTTTGCCGATAGGGAATTTGCGTGAATCGTTTGGCGTTCCCGTCGATCCAATAGCCCCTAAGGATTAGACGCTCGAGAGCGCAAGTTAGAAGGGGAAAGAGGGACCATGAGCAAAACGGTCGAAATCGAAGGCCCTGTGACGGCGAGTACGGAAAGCATTGCCGACCTGATGCGCAAAATTCTGGTGAAGGTCGGCGAAGATCCTGAGCGCGAAGGCTTGAAGAAGACGCCCGAAAGATTCGAGAGTGCCTTCCGGTTTATGACGAGCGGCTACGCGCAGGACCCCGAGAAGGTGCTCAACGGCGCGAAATTCAGCGTGTGCTATGACGAAATCATTGTGGTTAAGGACATCGAGGTTTACAGTCTCTGCGAGCATCATCTGCTGCCCTTTTTCGGGAAATGCCATGTGGCGTATCTGCCGGATAAACAGGTGGTGGGCCTGAGCAAGATCGCGCGCCTCGTGAATCTCTACGCGCGACGTTTGCAGATTCAGGAGCGGCTCACGAGCCAGATCGCGAAGGCGATCGAAGAAAAGCTCAAGCCGCTGGGAGTCGGAGTGATCATCGAAGCGAAGCACATGTGCATGGTGATGCGCGGTGTGGAAAAGCAGGGGTCGGTCGCGGTTACGAGCGCGATGCTGGGAACGTTTCGAGCGAACAAGCAGACGCGCGACGAATTCCTATCTTTGGTGAAAAGCGGAAAATCCTAGCAGGCTGGATCGCGGGGGCGCCGGTCTGGGGTGAGGCGGAGATGACGAGGAAACGCTGGACCATTCTCTGGATCGGTGTGGCTGCTTTCTGCATTACGGCGGCTCTTGCGGGTTCGCTGGCGGCGGGGCGCGCGGTTGACGTTCACACGCAGTGGAACGCGCTGGCGAACGCATACTTCTCGCGGGTCTACTTCGTTTTCAATCCCACCAACGGAAGTTACGCCGGCCTGCACCAATACGACCGTACGCTCGAGGACTATTCGCGTGCGGGAATTGATCGGCAGGTAGAGGCCTATCGGCGATTTGAAAAGCGGGCCGAAGAATTCAATCCGGCGGGACTTTCGCAGGAGGAAGCCGCCGACCGCGAAATCGTACTCTCGAATATTAAGGGCACCCTGCTTGAACTGGAGAATATTCGCGGGTGGGAAAAGAATCCGGATGATTACTCGAGCGGTATCACGAACAGCGCGTATGTGATCATGAGTCGCAAGTACGCTCCGGCGAATACCCGCCTGCGGTCTTTGATTGCGCGCGAGAAATTGATGCCGGCAGCTCTGATGGATGCGCGCCAAAATCTAAAAAATCCGCCGCACATTTTCACGGAAATTGCTCTGGAGCAGCTTCCCGGCGACATCGGCTTCTTTCAGCATGATGTGCCGTCGGCATTTACAGACGCCGCGGACCCTGAAGTGAAAGCTGAGTTTGCGAAGACGAATGCGGCTGTTATTTCAGCGTTGCAGAACTATGAGAAGTGGCTGCATGACGTCGAGCTGCTTGTCTCGAACGGTGATTTTGCCATTGGCGCTGATGTTTATTCGAAGAAGCTGCTTTACGACGAAATGGTCGATACGCCGCTCGACAAGTTGCTCGCCATCAACGAAGAGAACATGAAGGCGAATCAGGCGGAATTTGCACGCGTGGCGAAGGATCTCGATCCGACGAAGACTCCCCAGCAAGTGCTTGCCGAATTGCAGGCGGATCACACGACGCCAGACAATTTGCTGCAAACGTTTCGCAACACGTTCAGCAGCCTGATCTCGTTCATCCGGCAGAAGCACATCGTGACAGTTCCTTCCAGTGTCGAACCGACCGTGCAAGAAACGCCGCCTTTCATGCGCGCG
>DATEME010000707.1:0-1446 GCA_035275865.1 Candidatus Acidiferrales bacterium
CCCTCTATGTAGCCGAGATCGCGTAGAGCCTTTCGAAACGCTTCAAAGGGAGCTGAGGTAGTCTCAGAAGCGGATAACGGCGAGAGGACACCGATCCGCGCGGCACCGTCGGCTTGCTGCGCGCTTGCCGCGAGCGGCCACACGGACGCCGCGCCGCCGATAAGCGTGATGAACTGGCGCCTTCCAATGTGACCTGTCATGCTCCCCTCCCTCGGAGGCATGCCCAGTCGAACAATATTACATCGTTATTCGATCATTCGCGTCAGTTCCGCGCGGGCCGCGATACGTCCGCTTAGCCTTCGAAATCCAGCGCGCGTCGTCCAAGAGGTTCGTCCGCTCTATAGGCAGACGTGACGCCGCTCAAGCTCAATCCGCAACGTCGGTGATAAATCGTACTGATGCCGTGCAAGATACTCGGCGACTTCGTCCGCAGCCATTCGCGGGGGTCCCTCGATCATCGTATCGATGATCTTATGCCAGACTGATTGGCTGCGCCCTACAATGGCCGGCGGCACCACGAATTCCGTGACCGACATGTTCATGGCACATCTCCGTATTGCCCAATCAAACCGGGGATCGCCGGCAACCTTGATCTGCTCTCTTCGGACTCCAAAAAGGCATCAAGATGCCTACCGCCCTTGTGGTCGACCGTGCCGCCAATCGCGGACTAAGTCCTTGGGACAGATCTGAATTGTTCTGAATCGCGCTGAAGCCACTGGCCATTGGCAGGCGATCCATCTCTTTGAAATCACGAAGCTATTGCCGGAAACGATCCGGGCGTGAACAGGAGGCCCCAATTACTTAGCGGAACCTATCGGGCTGACACCGGTCCCGATAACGGGACGTACCCGGGCGGAGGCGCGTGCGATTTTCGATGGTGCACGTTCCAACCTGAGCGTCATTTGCGGTCGGCGAGAATGCGCCGAACGGTTGCGACCAGCCGATCGAATTCGATCGGTTTGGTGTCGAATTCATTGCACCCCGCCGCGAGTGCCTTCTCGCGCTCGCTGGCGAGCGCATGCGCGGACAGGGCAATGATGGGGATCTCGCGGGTTTGCGGATTGCCCTTGAGCCTCCGCGTAGCTTCCCAGCCGTCCACGACGGGCATTTCGAGGTCCATCAGGATAATGTCCGGCCGCTCGGCAGCGGCCATCTCGCAGCCCTTCTCGCCGTCCTCCGCCGTCAACACCTCGAAATCGCCGAGCAGCTCGAGCCGCATCTTGAGCATGAAAACGTTGTCGTCGTTGTCTTCGACGTAAAGCACTTTGGTCACGATGCTGCTTCCATTTCGGTGCTGACCGCGGACTTGCTGTGCACGAGCCGGCGGATGCGCTCGACCAGGTCGGCCGGTCGGAACCTCTCCTTGACCAGCACGTATTGGACACCGGCATTCAATCGCTCGCGGTCCTTGGCGTCGAGATCCCGCGCCGTGATGACGATGACCGG
>DATEME010000708.1:0-1042 GCA_035275865.1 Candidatus Acidiferrales bacterium
AAGCCATAGATCATCCGCTTGCCTGCGAGCGAGACCAGCGTGACCTCGCGCGTCTGGCCCGGCTCGAAGCGCACGGCCGTGCCGGCGGCGATATTGAGCCTCATGCCGCGCGCCTTTTTGCGATCGAACTTCAGCGCCGGATTGGTCTCGAGAAAATGATAGTGCGACCCGACCTGGATCGGCCGATCGCCACTATTGGTGACCGAGAGCACAACCGTCTTGCGATCGGCATTGAGCTCGATCTCCCCGTCCTTGACGAACATTTCACCTGGGATCATGACACGCACTCCGCAATCCTTTCCTTTCGCGGCAGAGGTGGCGACCGACGAGCGCCCGGTTAAGGGGCGGCCTTGCGCCGCCGAATCCGATGAATGACTTGATCATCCTCCTGTGAGAAGAGAGGGCATTCACTCACCTTATCGGCTCATGCACCGTCACCAGCTTCGTTCCGTCCGGGAACGTCGCTTCGACTTGTATCTCGTGGATCATTTCTGGAACGCCATCCATCACCTGCTTGCGCGTGAGCACATGCGCGCCTGCTTCCATAAGCTCCGCGACGGTCTTACCGTCGCGCGCGCCTTCGACTATGTAGTCGGTGATAAGCGCCACCGCCTCGGGATGATTGAGCTTGACGCCACGCTCGAACCGCCGCCGAGCCACCATCGCAGCCATGGAAATGAGCAGCTTGTCCTTCTCGCGCGGGGTCAGATTCATGACTTGCCTTCGATTTTCGCCTTCACCTCACCAGCCATTCAACCAGATACTTGATGCAGTCGCGAGATGATAAGCGGCCGCGTTAGGGGAAAAAGACTTCCCTGAGCATTGACCGCGGAATCGCAAGCCGTCGGCGGGACTTGGAGCTGTCGCACAGCATGCGGACGAAGAGGAAAGCAATTGTGATATAACGAGCATGGAATGAGAAGCGGCAGCGGCCACCGGAGACATATCACTCACCCACACGGCCGAACTCGCACGGACTCTTAATGTAAAATAACGACGGCATCTCGCGTGCAAGAAGATCCAGAAATCTTTGACTGTCCGA
>DATEME010000709.1:0-2643 GCA_035275865.1 Candidatus Acidiferrales bacterium
CGTTGGCCAGGTCCTCCGCTTCGCCCTAAACGCTCCGCCCTTCGGGCTGCGCAGGGCTGCGCTCCGGCCCTGGCCAACGACAAACACAAAATTCAAATGCAAAACCAAAAACCACAAAAGGGACACTTCTAACGAGCTAAGTAAGGGGACATTTCTAACGAGGTTTGACATGCAATTGCGCAGGCGCTTGACTGCACCGAACCCTAAGGCATATATTCCCGGCTAAATTCGGTTTCGAGAACCTGTATCGAGGAGCGTCCTATGCGCCAGCGGCTCGCCCACCTCTCCACCATCGCGATTTTTGTCTTAGTTATTCCAATTTCAGGTTGTTCTAAGCAGCCTGCGCCGCAAGCGCAACAGTCCAATGCCAATTCCGCAGCGCCGCCGCCCGCGCGGTCGGCGACGCCTCCGAGTTCGTCTCAGCCATCTGCGGCGTCGGCGCAGAGTGTGCCCGTAAACCTTTCGGCTGCGGTACCCAATGGTCCGGCGGCCACTGAAAAGCATTATCTGAGTCTAACCAACTACTCGAACGTCCCCGTTACGGCCACGCTCAATGGCGCCTGGATTGGACAGTGGGACTCGAGTTCTTCTGTTCCGCTGGATTCGGTCTTGCAGGGCAAGAATGAGATCAAGATCGATCTGGCGCAGCAACCCAACGCCGAGATACTGTTGGAAATCAACGCGCAGAGAAATGGCCAGACGGTCAATCTGCTGCGCCTGAATTTTGGGAACAAGCCTGCGGGCAGCTATACGTATTACTTCGCCGCGCGTTGAACGCTCTCCGCCTAGCCCTAGGCGAGGCAGGATTTAACGTAGTCGTAGCACTTCTTCACTTCATCCACGGAAGTTCCCGTGCCGGGATAATCGCAATCGATATTGGCGCGCGCTTGCGATTTTTTGTCGCGCAGGAATTGCAACACTTCCTTCATATGCGAATCGCCCGTGCCGAATGGAACGCTCACGCCCTGGAATTTGCAATCCTTGAGGTGCACGTCCAATAGATGCTGATAATTGTCTTTCACGAACTGCAGCGCGTCGTGTCCGGCCCGTGTGAAATCGCCGATGTCCAAGTCCATCCGCAGCCACGGCGAGATCGCGGGAATCTGAGTGAGGACGTCGGGATTCGTGGACGAAACGGCCACGGTGATTTTGTGCTTTTCCGCAAAGGGGACGATGCGCTTCGCCATATCGACTGGAAGCCCGGAACTGAGGCTTTTTGCCCCCAACGCCTTGGTAAATTCGAAGATGCGGTCGATTTGCGCGTCCGTAATCGGCGGCGCCGGCGGAGGAGCGGCGGGCGGCGTCGCGGGAGGTGCGGATGCGCCAACGGCTCCGGACGGCGCAGTGGCAGGTCCACCATTTGGGCCGCGGCCGCGTGCGCCGCGGCCTCCGCCTGCGCCAAAACGCGGATTGTACGTATATATGGTGATGCCGGCCTGGTTGAACTTCTTGCGGATGTCCTTGAAATAATCGAGCGAGACGGTGTCGCGCCATTTCATGATGTCCGGCGCGTCGGCGGCTGTAGGTTCCACCTGGACAGAGAAGAGCTCGCATTCGGCGATGCCGACTTCCCGAATGGCCGAAACAAGGTCCGGATAGCGCAAGCCGCGCAGGCTGAACGTCTGAATGCCGATGTGAAGGCCGTCCACAACGGAGTGGAGCTTCGCCGCCATCGCAGCGGACGCCAATCCGGCCAGCCCGAATTGAACAAACTGCCGCCTGGAAACTGCGTTTGAGAAGTTCATGCAAGATCCCCCTCGCTTTGGGATTCATGCGCGCGCCCATGAAAACGGGGCGCAAGAGCGATGGGAGCTTACCGCTTCCGCGGAGTCTGGGCAACCTGAAAGAACCCGAGGGCGATCCGCGGCAGGCCGGAAACCCGGCCGGGCGGCTCCGCAAAAATCCGCCTTTTTCTCGATTAGATTTTCGGTCCAGCGTTTGTTTTGAAGAACATAGCCGGGATTCTAATCGAGTCTTCTCGATTAGAAACCGGCCGCTCCGGGTTTGCCCGGTCATGCAGAATCTCGCAACGGCTCAGGCCGCGCGTCGCCCGCTCGGATGTGGATTACGGTTCGCACAGGTTCCACCCATCGATTGTCGGTCGAAAGGCACGCATGGGCCTTGACGGCGCGGATTACGTCATTCGCGGAGATGGGTTTTTCGGCACCACGCTCGATGATGCGATCCAGCACGATCCGCAGGTTTTCTCGGCGCCTCGAAACGAGGCCCACGGCCTTGATGTGCCGATGAAGAGCGCTGTCATCGACTTCATAGCGCCTGGCGATGCCAGCCGCGGCGAACCAATCGCGGTATTCCTGCTCGATCTCTTCGCGGTCCGGGTGACGGCAGATGGTGCATTTTCTGGCGTGGCGCTCGATATGCGCCTGAAGCTCTTTGTTTTCAAAGAGCGGCCGTTTGGAGGCCGGGATTAGATTGGGTGCCGACCCTGAGAGCGGTGCAGCCGGTTGTTCCATGTCGAAACCTCAAAACGAAGTATACCAGAGGTTTAACCAATTGTCAATATAATTCATCGTGTATAAGAAGGTTTTTCAAAAGTCGAGGTAAGCCGCATGACTCGCTTGTGCCAATTTTGGCAGCGATTTGAAGTTAAAACAGCACTCGGCGGATCGAAATGGCGCTGGT
>DATEME010000710.1:0-2114 GCA_035275865.1 Candidatus Acidiferrales bacterium
GCGCAAGTTCGGGCCGTAGGATACCAGGCCGCCTGCCTCGACGTTCTCCCGGCGGGAAAAGACCGTTGGCAGCTGGTTCTTTATTGCGAATTCCGCGATCGATTGCCGCAAATCCACAAAGATCGGGTCGGCAAGGATCACCACGGCCGTGGCGCTCTCTCTGCCCATATTCGCGAACGCCCTTTCCAGGTCCTCCCTCGTGCGAACGTCGATGACTTGAAGCTGCAGGCCCAGAGAACGGGCAGCAGTCTCGTTTTCCCTGGAAATCAAGGTCGAGGCCGGGTTGTCGGGATTCCACAACACGATGACCCGCTTGATTCTGGCGTCAATCTCCAAAATCAGTTCCAACAGTTTGCCACTCAGGTCAGCCGCCAGATTGACCACGCCGGTGATATTTCCACCGGGCCGCGCGAGACTGCCGATGAGTCCCATAGACATCGGATCGGCGACGCCGATGATCACGATGGGAATTGTTTGAGTTGCCTGTTTTGCCGCGACCGCGGCGGGTGTGGTCCATGCCACGATCAGCGAAACTTTGAGGTCCACGAGCTCGGCCGCGAGGCTGGGCAGGCGGGCGAACATTCCCGCCGCATTGCGATACGCGATCGAGATTTTTTGACCTTCGGGAAGGCCGTGCTCACGCAAGCCCCGCTTGAACGCAACCAAAAACTCCTCAGGCGGCGTCACGGGAGCCAGAAAGCCAATCACCGGGAGCGGCTGCTGCGCACGCGCCGCGAGCGGCCACGCCATCGCGCGCCGAGAAGCGTAACGAAATCGCGCCGCTTCAAGTCGAACATGCGACCATCTCCCAGTGGGCGGACCACGGCACAGTCAGCTTGCAACAGGCGGGCGGGCCAGTCCTTGGGGCAGACCTGAATTGTTCTGAATCGGTTTGGGCGCTCTCCGGGTCGGCGTCCCAGATGATAGCACACCAGCAGGAGACTGCTGCAGTGCGGGATTCAGCCCCGTCTATGTCCGCTATGGGTCAAAAGCGGACAATCCAGAACGCGCAAATTTTGTCCGCTTTACCCCCGAAAGATGGGGTAATCGGCCTACCAGCTTGTGGATAGCTGAAAATTAGGGTGCTGCGCTTCAGGCTGATGGTGAAACGAGGTCCGCAGATGCGGCCTCAAGCATCAGAAGGAGAAGCGCAGCATGGCCTATTTTGCTGGACTCGACGTGTCGGTCAAGGAAACGAGCGTCTGCATTGTGGATGATGCGGGCAAGATCGTGCGGGAAGTGAGAGTGGCGAGTGAGCCCGAAGCTCTCCTGCAGGTGCTTACGAATACCATTTATCGCTTCAAGCGAGTTGGGCTGGAAGCTGGACCGCTGTCGCAGTGGCTTTACAGCGTTCTCGCCGAAGCGGGCTTGCCGGTGATTTGCGTTGAGACGCGGCACATGCGGGCCGTGCTGAAGGCACAGATCAACAAGACCGACCGCAATGATGCACGCGGCATGGCGCAGATGATGCGGGTGGGGCTTTATCGACCGGTGCATGTGAAGACGTTACGCAGCCAGAAGCTTCGGATGCTGCTGACCCATCGCAAGCTGCTTCAGTCGAAGGCGATTGCCATCGAGAACGACCTGCGTGGCAGCTTGCGCAACTTCGGCCTCAAGGTAGGCATGGTGGGGACGGTGAAGTTCGAGGCGCGGATCAAGGAGCTTGTCGAGAACCTTCCCGATTTGGCCGAACTGGTGGAACCGCTGCTCATTGTCCGACGAGTCGTTCGCGAGCAGCTCGGCATCCTGCATCGCCGCGTGCTGGTTATCGTCCGCGACGATGATGTGTGCCGGCGCCTGATGACGGTCCCGGGGGTCGGCCCTGTGGTCGCGCTGACCTATCGCGTCACCGTCGATGTGCCGGCCCGATTCCGGAACTCCAAGGCAGTCGGTGCGGTGTTTGGACTAACACCCGCCAAGTACCAATCAGGCGAGAACGATCGAACCGGCGCAATATCACGCTGCGGAGACCAGATGATGCGGATGATGCTCTACGAAGCGGCCCAGAGCATGCTGGTGCGTGCGGCGAAATGGTCCTGGCTCAAGGCCTGGGCAATGAAGATCGCCAGGCATCGCGGGATGAAGAAGGCGATCGTGGCGCTGGCACGTCGGCT
>DATEME010000711.1:0-1042 GCA_035275865.1 Candidatus Acidiferrales bacterium
TCTTTGAATTTGGCCGGATCGGTCACCGTCGAGGCATCGACCTTGATTTGGCTTGCCTTCGCGCGTGCCTCGGTCACCTGCGTCAGCACCTCGCGCTCCTGCGCCGCATAGCCCTTCACCGTCTCGACGAGATTGGGAATCAAGTCGGCACGACGCTGGTACTGGTTCTGTACATCCGACCACTTCGCCTTCGCACTTTCGTCATAGGTCGGAATGTTGTTGACGCCACAGCCCGAAAGCAGCAATCCGGCGAGCACGGTGAAAAGCGGGATGCAGGCGCGACGCAGAATGCACACTGAATGGCTCATGCGAACCTCCCCATGATCCGGCTGAAAGCGCGTTATCGATATCGTGCGATGATTGGTCTGTGTCCTTATCGTTTCTTGGCGGCATTGCGCTTCGATTTCGCGAGCTGATCGTAGTCTTTTTGCGTGCGAACTTCGTAAGCCATCGCAAAAGATGCCATCGATCGCGGAACCTCCTACCAGCTCGGCTTCCACTCTCGCCGGTCATCGCGCCACTGTTGTCCAGACCCCGACTGCCAGCCCCATTGTTGCTGCGGTCCCCAGGGGTGTTGTGACCACGCATTGCCGGAGTTGGGGGCTGGCGCACTCCCGTTGCGAGGCGCGCTGGCCGCTTTACGAACCGCGCCGCCTTCTCGATCGTGCTTGGCGTGACTCGCTTCCTCGTGCGACATCAGGCGATACTGAGTATCAATGGTCTTGCCTTTCCGATCCACTCGGAAGCATTCGGAGAACGCTTTTGCGCGCCCGCTTTGCGCTTCGCCGGACTCGAGATCGACGGATTTGCACGCAAGCTGGCGTTTGGCCTCCGGCGACGGCGGCGCGAGCGCGACTTTCGGTGCGGCATAGGCCCACACCGCCTGGATCACCGGCTCGAAGATCGGTACTGCAACGTGGCCGCCGGTCGATCCGCCGCCCAGCGTGCGGCGCTTGCCGTCGGCGTTGTCGTAGCCGATCCAGACCGCGACAGTGACGTCGTTGGTGAACCCCACGAACCAGGCGTCGTTCTCCTCGTCGGA
>DATEME010000712.1:0-5864 GCA_035275865.1 Candidatus Acidiferrales bacterium
GCCGGCGAACACAGCCGTTAAAGCGGTGCCTGTTTCTGCTACTCCAAACCAGTAACTCCCCATTTTAGTCATAATTCTGCGACGGCTCTCTTCTGAAGGAGGCTGCCACGAAGCTTCTGGGAGCAGCGATTGTCGTTGGCGGTGTTCTCCTTTGCTGTGGGGCGAATACGCAGGCGCAAGGAGTCTCGGCGAGTGGCCCTGTTGTGATCATTCCCCCAGGGCTAAGAACGGTGATCGGCGAGCCTTACAGCGCTACATTTGAGGAGGAAATGTCGCAAGTCCTGGCCGATGGGACGCATATCGAACGGCATACGTTGACTCAAAAACAATACCGCGATTCTCAAGGCAGAACGCGCACCGAGGAATACATTGTGGACCCCGCGATATTGAACGCCGACCTAAAGACTCCATCGAGTATTACGATTCGCGATCCGGCTACCGGCGCGACCTTCGTCCTGAATCCGCGAGAACATACGGCAAGGCAACTGCTGCCGCCGAAAAGACCAGACCCCGCTACGATTTCGCCTCGAGCGGCCGACGTCCGAAGGCAAGCGGAGGCGCTGCGACCTCGCATCGAACGAGAGGATCTCGGCGCACAAACAATAGACGGTCTTTACGCGACCGGGATGCGCAGCACGGCCACAATTCCGATAGGCGCTCAGGGCAACGACCGGCCAATGGCGGTGGTCACTGAGATTTGGGCTAATCCGGATCTGGTGATCAATGTCTTAGTAAAGACTTCTGATCCCCGCGGCGGCGACCATACGATCCGACTTACCAATATCGACCGAAGCGAACCCGATCCGACTCTCTTCGAAGTACCCGCCGATTACATGATCGTGCAGCCGCAGCAATAGCGGAATCGACCGGATTTGGGCGGCGTTTGTTGCCTTCTGCGTTGACTTTTCGTGCCGCGCACCCCAAAATCTTTGTGCTGGAAAATTGAATAGCTAGATGTCTCGCGTGTTGCGAGGCGGAAGGGCGCTCGAAACTTCCCGTGTGGGCGGGCGGTATTGCGCGGGCGCTTGCACGGCTTGGCAAGGTTGGAGTGCAGGTTGCAATTCATGCCGGTTCCGCCGGGGTCTTCAAGGCAACTCCGCCGTGGAATTTCCCCATTTAGCTTTTGAATGTAGCGAATTGAAGTAAAGCCGATCAAATATAAACAGGGCTTTTCGCGCACAAATCTCTAGCGCTAACTCTCGGGAGGAGAAATGCCGGTAAAGGTTGGAATCAATGGCTTTGGACGCATCGGCCGGAACATCTATCGGGCCGCGCTGGGCGATCCTGCAATCGAATTTGTGGCGGTAAACGATCTTACGGACTCGAAGACGCTGGCTCACCTTTTGAAGTACGACTCGATTTTGGGCAATCTCTCGCACAAAGTGACGTACACGGACGACGCGATCAACGTCGACGGCAAGTGCCTCAAGGTATTCCGCGTGAAGGATCCGTCGGAATTGGATTGGGCCTCAGTGGGCGCGCAGGTCGTGGTGGAATCGACGGGACGTTTTACGGCAGGCCCGGATGCGAAGAAACACATGCGCGGTCCCGTGAAGAAAGTGCTCATTTCCGCGCCGGCGACCGATCCGGACGGAACTTTTGTGCTGGGCGTGAACGACAAAACGTACGATGCCACGAAGCACAACGTGGTTTCCAACGCTTCCTGCACTACGAATTGCCTTGCGCCCGTGGCGAAAGTGATTCACGACACGTTCGGGATCAACGTGGGCACGATGACGACGATCCATTCCTATACAAACGACCAGAATTTGCTCGACCTGCCGCACAAGGATCTGCGGCGCGCGCGCGCGGCGGCTCTTTCGATGATTCCCAGCAGCACGGGCGCGGCCAAAGCGTTGCATCTGGTGATTCCTGAACTCAAGGGCAAGCTCGACGGCTACGCGATGCGCGTTCCGACGCCGAATGTCAGCGTGGTCGACCTGACGGTGTTCGTCGATAAGCCGACGAACGCCAAGGATGTGAACGCTGCGCTGAAGAAGGCGGCGGATGGCCCAATGAAGGGCATCCTCGAGTACACCGAAGAAGAACTCGTTTCGGTGGACTTCCGCAAGAATCCGGCGTCCTCGATTGTCGATGCGGGCTATACGCGCGTCGTGGGAAACAATTGCGTCAAGGTGCTCGCGTGGTACGACAATGAGTGGGGTTATTCTTCGCGCTGCGTCGATTTGATCAAGCTGCTGGCGAAGGGCCTGTAAGAAAAACCACAACTCGTCGTCATTCAGGCCGAAGAACCCTTCTCGTGGGGGTTCTTCGCGCCAGTCGCGGTGCTCAGAGCTTGTGACTGAATTCGCGGCGGAGGCGAAGAAGGCAAGAGGGGTCCTTCGGGTCGCTTCGCGCCCCTCAGGATGACGGGTTTTGGTTTGTGGAGACAGCTTCAACATTAAATCAAGCGCTAGAGAGTTGTAGCCTCTCAGGAGAGCGTTTCGTCTTCTTAGGAACTCTTATGAACAAATTATCGATTCGAGATTTGGATCTGGCAGGCAAGCGAGTGTTCATTCGCGTGGACTTCAACGTCCCGCTCGATAAGGGCAAGGTCGCGGACGATACGCGCATCCGCGAAACTCTGCCGACCTTGAAGCTGGCAATGGAGCGCGGCGGCAAGCTCGTGCTCGCGTCGCACCTTGGCCGGCCGAAGGGCAAAGTCGATCCCAAGTACACGCTTGCGCCGGTCGCGGCGCGCTTGCAGGAAATGCTTGGCAAGCCTGTCGCATTCGCGAGCGATTGCATTGGCGCCGATGCAGAAGCGAAGAGCAAGGCGTTGGCAAACGGCGGCGTGCTGCTGCTCGAAAACGTCCGCTATTACCCGCAGGAAGAGGCGAACGATCCTGAATTCTCGAAGAAACTGGCGGCGCTTTGCGATGGGCTTTTTGTTTGTGACGCGTTCGGCTCGGCGCACCGGGCGCATGCGTCCGTGGTGGGCATCACGCAATACGTGAAGCAAGCCGCTGCGGGACTGCTGATGGAAAAAGAGCTGGCCTACATGGGTAAGGCAATTTCCAATCCGGAGCGGCCGTTTGTGGCGGTGCTCGGCGGCGCGAAGGTCTCGGACAAGATTGAAGTGGTGCAGAACATGATGAAACTGGCGGATGCCGTGCTGATCGGCGGCGCGATGGCGTACACGCTGCTGAAATCGCAAGGCGTCGCGACGGGCAAGTCGCTCGTGGAAAATGACAAGCTCGATCTGGCAAAGAGCCTCGTCGAGGAAGCGAAAGTGAAAAAATTCAAGCTGCTGCTGCCCGTGGATCATGTGCTTGCCGAATCGCCCGATTCGACGGCGACAAAGACGGCGGACATTTCGCAGACTCCTGACAGCATGATGGGACTCGACATCGGGCCGAAGACCGTTGACGCTTTCTCGAAGGAAATTGCGGCGGCGAAAACGATCGTGTGGAACGGACCGATGGGGATGTTCGAGAGGCCGCAGTTTGCACAGGGCACGCTCGGAATCGCAAAGGCCGTCGCGGCGGCTACGCAAGCCGGGGCGACTTCGATTGTGGGCGGCGGTGATTCGGTGGCGGCCGTCGAGCAGTCCGGCGTGGCGAAGCAGATTTCGCACATTTCGACGGGCGGCGGCGCATCGCTTGAGTTTCTGGCGGGCGAAAAATTGCCCGGTGTCGAAGCGTTAACGAACGCCGCGGCGAAGGGCGCGTGACATGGGGATTCCGTCGCGGCGGCCGGTGATTGCGGGAAATTGGAAGATGTTCAAGACGGGCGCGGAGACGTTTGCGTTCTTCGAAGCGTTTCATCCATCGGTGAAGGCCGCGAAGCACTGCGATATCGTGATCGCACCTCCCTTCACTGCCATTGCGACGGCAGTGGAAGCAACTGAAGGCAGCGCGATTAGCATTAGCGCGCAAAACATGCACTGGGAACGCGAGGGTGCGTTCACCGGCGAAGTTTCTGCGCAGATGATCGCCGAAGCGGGGTGCAAATACGTGATCATCGGGCATTCCGAGCGCCGGCAGTACTTCGGGGAGACCGACGAAACGGTTCATCGCAAGACGCAGGCCGCGCTGCTCACCGGCCTGACGCCGATTGTATGCGTCGGTGAGACGCTGCCCGAGCGCGAAGGTGGGATCACGAATGACGTGCTGCGGCGGCAATTCGATGGCGGATTCGCCGCGTTGACCGAGGCGGACTTCTCGCGTATCCTGATTGCCTACGAGCCGGTGTGGGCCATTGGAACGGGCCGCACCGCTACGCCGGAAATCGCTGAGGAAGCCCACCGTTTCATTCGCGAGCTTGCGAACGCCAAATTTGGCGCAGCATGCGCGAGCGCGGTGCGCATTCTCTATGGCGGCAGCGTCAAGCCGGATAATATCAAGGGCTTGATGGCGCAGCCGGATATCGACGGCGCGCTCGTCGGCGGAGCGAGCCTGGACGCAAAATCGTTTGCGGCCATCGTGAATTTTTAGCTCCGGGAATCAGAAAGAGAGCTTTGCATGCCTGCATGGATGAAGTGGACGATAGCAATTCTGGTCGCGCTGGGATTGGTTTGGCTCGGCTGGCGATTCACGGCGCTGCTGGTGACGCTGCACGTCCTCGTCTGCTTCGTCTTGATTCTCGTGATTATGCTGCAGAGCGGCTCGGCAGCTGATCTTGCCGGCGCGTTCGGCGGAGCGGGTAGCCAAACCGCGTTTGGTCCGCGCGGAGCAACCACTTTCCTTTCGCGCGCCACCACCTGGTGCGCGATCGTCTTCATGCTTACTTCCCTCACGCTTTCCATCAAGCGCGGCCCGTCTCAAAGCGTCGGCACAGGTTCGATCCTGGAGCAGACCACGAATCCGGCTCCGGCGAAGACTCCTGCGCCGGCTCCTGCTAAGCCGACCACGCCTGCGCCCACTCAGACAACACCGGCGCCTTCCTCGCAAAAGCCTGCGCCTTCGCAGACACCAGCGGCTCCTGCTAAAAAACCCTAGTTCTCTCTCGTTATTTGGGGTCTACGAAACCGCTCCCGGCAGACGCGGCCTCTGTGCGCGAGTCCCACCAGTGCGCGAATCGTCTCTCGAAAGCCAATCCGACGCAGAAGCTTTTGTTTGACAGCGGGCGGCAGTAAACCACGCGCCCCGGCAACTGAACGTCGAGCGACAAAGGGCTGACGGCTTGACGTTCGCCGCGCTGCAATCGGTGCCTGCAAATCACACAGGCGCCGCCAGCGCTGACATTTTCTGTGACAGCTTGCTCGGCAGGACGCTCTCGGCTCGCACTCACCAAGTAAACCGGCACGCCAACGGAGAGGCGCGGGTCAATTCTCCGGTCTGACGGCATGCGAAGGGCGCTCTTTCGGGATGATGCCGAGAATTGTGGAATCGCGATGGACAGATTGGGTGACCTGCGCGTTTTGTGGCTCCCAGGCAACGATCAGGCGGCGCTTCGCGGCGAACCCGTGAGACTTGCACTCCCAATTACATTTGCACAGCAAGAGAATTTCCTGGCTGTCAACTTCCTCGGGATTGCTGCAATCAGTGGCCAAGACCGAGTCGATCGGAGCACCGCATTGGTGACATTCAAAGAGGAGAATATGAACAAATATTTTTTTCGACATTATCAGTTACCCCTATCTTCTAGGCGCACGACGAACTCCATTCACGCAAGACGTCAAGCCTCCCGTTATGAGCAGCTTGATCGGTGCGCGTCGGGTGAAATGTCGATACCAGTACCAGGCTGCGGGCATAGGGCAGCGGTCTCGCGCGACAAACGGACAAGTGTCGGATAAACGACAAATCATTTCATTCTTGCAGTGCGCCAATTTGGACGCCATCCGCGTGCCGTGATTTGTTGACCATCTCAAGCGTGCCTTCCTACAATCTTCGGAATCACCACAAGGAGAGCCCCATGCCTGA
>DATEME010000713.1:0-16013 GCA_035275865.1 Candidatus Acidiferrales bacterium
GAGATTTTGTTCCTTCAGCGTCTGGAGCAGAGTGCCGACGCAATCGTCGACGCGTTTGCAATCGCCGTAGTAGCCGGGGAGCTGAGCCTGCCAATCGCCCGGGAAAAATTTCAGGTCCGCTGGCGCGAAGCCGTTCACGTATTTGGTGGCGTATTCGTCGGGCGGCAAAAAGGCGTTTGCGTCGTTTTGGAAGTGAGGCTCGAGTTGCGAAACGACCAGGAAGAAAGGCTTCGTTTGCGACTTCTTGAGAAAGTCCACCGCAAGCTGCGTGAGATAGTCGACGCGATAGACACCGTGAAACGTGAGCGGTTCGCCTTCGTTATCCCATATCGTGCCTTCGTAGGGATGTGACGTCAACTCCAGCTCATTCGAGGCTTGCCATAGGTCGTCAAATCCACCGCGATATTCGGGCGGAACGAAGCCGCGAATGGGCGTCGGGACGCCGACGCCCGGCGCGAGGTGCCATTTGCCGATGTAATTTGTGGTGTAGCCTTCGGCTTTGAGCGCGGTGGCAATCGTCGTTGCGCCGGGGCGCAATCCGTAGCCGTTTTTCCAGACGCCTGTTTGCGAGGGATATTGGCCGGTGAATAGCGACGAGCGCGAGGGGCAGCAGAGCGGCTGATTCGTGACGGCGTTTTGAAAAGCGACCCCGCGGCGCGCGATGCTGTCCAGATTGGGCGTAACGCCCATTGGATTGAGGCCGTAGGCACCCACGAAATCCCAACGGAATTGATCGGCGATGATCAGGAGCAGATTCGGCTTGGATTTTTGGCCTGCCTGCGGCGATGGCTCACCGGACGCTGATTCGCTTGCCGCCAGCGTGGGCAAAGCTACTGCTGCCGCGGAATTCTTGAAAAACTCGCGGCGGCTTGTTTTGCTGTGCAGTACGGGCGTGGGCGGCTGTCGTTCCATTGCTCTGCTTTTGCGGCACAGAGCATAACACCGTTTTGAAGCGCGCGGCGTTTGTCTTCCGAAAGAATGTGAGAACGGTCTTGGAACCGACGGTGTGATATTTTAGGAGTCTGCCGCGCTGTCGATTGCGCGCACCACCATGCCGAAGAAAACCGCGCCACAACCGGAAGAAGTCACGATCGACGATATCTTCGGCGTTGGCGGGCACCTGCAAAAGAGCCATCCGACGTACGAATTCCGGGCTTCGCAGCTGGAGATGGCGCGTGTCGCGGATGAGGCTTTTCAGAAGCGGCAGCAGGTGGTGATTGAAGCGGGCACGGGCACCGGCAAAACGCTCGCTTATCTGATTCCGGCGATCCGCAGCGGGCGCAAAGTGGTGATCTCGACGGCTACGAAGTCGCTGCAAGAGCAGCTTTTCCAGAAGGACGTTCCCTTCCTGCAGAGGCATTTCGCGCCGAACCTCAAAGTGGCGCTAATGAAAGGACGCGCGAATTTTCTGTGCCGGCAAAAAGTGCATCAGATGGATGCGCAAGCAGCCGTGCTGAAGGGTATCGACGAGGTGGACTGGTTCGGCCAGATTCGCGACTGGGAGAAGTTGACGGAAACGGGCGACCGCAATGAGTTGACGTTTCTGCCGGACGACGCCGACTTGTGGAATCGCATCGACGCGCGCAGCGATCTTTGCACGGGGCAGAAGTGCGCTGAGTTCAACCGCTGCTTCATCACGGCGATGCAGCGGCGCGCCGCCGAGGCGGACCTAATCATCGTGAACCATCATCTTTTTTTCGCCGACCTTGCCATTCGCAACGACGATTTCGGATCGATCCTGCCGGAGTATGCGGCCGTTGTGTTTGACGAAGCGCACGAGATTGAAGACGTGGCCAGCGATTATTTCGGGCGGCAGCTGTCGAGCTATCGATTCGAAGAACTTACGCGTGACGTCGAGGCGATGCTGCGGCTGCTGAAAATCGATGCGGGTCCCCTGCGCCGGCACCTTGCAAGCTTGCGCGAACGCAGCCGCAGCTTTTTCGAGAGATTTCCCGAACGCGAGGGACGATATCCTTTTGGTCCTGCGGAACGGAAGGCGTTTCTGGAGCGCAATCATGAGGCGTACGGCGACCTTGCGACGGGCCTCAAGCGGGTCGAAAGCGAACTTGCGGCCATAACTCCGAAGCCCGAAGAAATCATCGCGTTGGCCCGGCGTGCGGCCGAAGCGAGGCGCGAGCTCGCGTTCCTGCTCGAAAGCGAGGAGCGCAGCTACGTTTATTGGTACGAGCGGCGCGGCCGGGGCGTATTTCTTGCGGCAACGCCGATCGACGTGAGCGAAATCCTGCGCGAACAGCTTTTCGAGCATTTCGATACCGTGATCCTCACGTCCGCGACGCTTTCGGTCGGTGGCAGTTTCGATTACCTCAAACAGCGGCTCGGCGTATTGCCTTCGAAGGAAGTCGCGCTGCCGCAGGAGTTCGATTTTCGCGAACAGGCGCTGCTTTACATTCCGCGCCAGATGCCGGATGTGCGCGATGCGAAGTTTTCGGCAAGCGCCGCCGCCGAAATCGAGGGCCTGCTGGAAATTTCCGAAGGCCGCGCGTTTTGCCTATTCACCAGCTACTCGCAGATGCGCGACGTATACGAGCGCGTAAAGATCCGGGTGAATTTCCCCCTGCTGCTGCAAGGCACCGCGCCGCGTTCTACGCTGCTCGAGCGTTTTCGCTCGACGCCTAATGCGGTGCTGTTTGCGACGGCCAGTTTTTGGCAAGGCGTGGACGTTCCCGGCTCGCAGCTTTCCTGCGTGATTATAGATAAGCTGCCTTTTGCCGTGCCGAGCGACCCGATTGTCGCGGCGCGTGTGCGCGCACTGCAGGAAGATGGGCGCAATGCCTTCGCCGAGTATCAGGTACCTGAGGCTGTGCTCGCGCTCAAGCAGGGATTCGGGCGGCTGATCCGAACGAAGACCGATCGCGGTATTCTCGCCATCCTCGATAACCGCATCCAGCGCATGCAATATGGTAAAATTTTCATCGACTCCTTGCCTGGTTACGGAACGACGCACGACCTCGCCGCAGTGGCTCGCTTCATGGAAGCCTTTCCACAAAAGGAAAAAACTGCCGCGGCATCGGCGAAAGCAGGAGATTCGGGGACGGTTCATGTTTGAAGTGAGCGTCGAAGCGGCTTTTGCCGCGGCGCACCGCCTGCGCGGTTATCAAGGGAAATGCGAAGAGTTGCACGGGCATAATTACCGGGTGCGACTTATCGTGGCCGGCGATCAACTCGACCAGATCGGCCTGCTGCAGGATTTTACGGTGCTGAAGCGCGTGCTGCGCGGCATCGTTGACAAGCTGGATCACAAGTACCTGAACGAATTGCCGCCATTTGACAAGATGAATCCCTCGGCGGAAAACCTCGCGCGGTTCATTCATGACGAGATGGTGAAGCAGCTTGCCGGGCAGCTGGGCGAAGCATCGCTTGCAAGCGTCACAGTATGGGAGACGGATACGGCCGCCGCGACCTACAAACCCTAGGTTTTTGCTTATAACCTCCACATGTTTATCACCGAAATATTCAAATCCATTCAAGGTGAAGGGACGCGCGCCGGCCTGCCCTGCATCTTCGTGCGGCTTACGGGCTGCAATCTGCGTTGCGTGTGGTGCGACACGGCGTACGCGTTTCATGGCGGCGAAAAACACTCGCTGGACGAGATTGTGGAGAAGGTCGAGCGGTTCGCAGCCGGCCCGACCGAGCGAAACGAACGGTCGGTTTCCCTCGTCGAAATAACAGGGGGCGAGCCGCTGCTCCAGCCCGATACCCCGGAACTCGCCACACGGCTTTTGCTGAAAAATTATACGGTGATGATCGAGACGAGCGGCGAGCGTTTCATAGGCGAACTGCCTTGCGAGGTGATTAAGATCGTTGACGTGAAGTGCCCTGACTCCGGTGAAGGCGGCAAATTCAACATGGCGAATCTCGATGCGATCGATGAGAAGGACGAGATCAAATTCGTGATCGCCAGCCGCGGGGATTACGAATTCGCGAAGGAATTTGCACAACAGCACGGGCTTGCAAGGCGCGTGGCACAGGTGATTTTTTCGCCTGTGTTTGCGGATCCTGCGGGAGCGTGGCCTGGCTTAAACCCACGCGAGCTGACGGAATGGATCCTGGCGGACGGCTTGCCAGTGCGGCTTGGATTGCAGCTGCACAAATTCGTTTGGGATCCGGCGACAAAGGGAGTTTGAGCGGGAAATGAGCGAAAAGCCCAAAGGCGTGGTTCTGTTAAGCGGTGGGATGGACTCATGCGTCGTCACCGCGATCGCGAATCAGACGCACCGGCTTGCTCTGCTTCACGCCAGCTACGGACAGCGGACGGAGGCGCGCGAGCGGCGCTCGTTTGAAGAAATTGCGGATTTCTACGGAGTGCGCGAACGCCTGGCGATCCGGCTGGATGCGTTCAGGCAGATCGGCGGCTCGGCTCTTACCGACCGCAGCATTGCCGTGCCGGAATCCGGACACGCGCTTGCGCCGGATGCCGGTATCCCGGTTACCTACGTCCCGTTCCGAAACGCTCATTTCCTCTCCGCCGCGGTGAGTTGGGCGGAAGTTATAGGGGCGAACGCCATCTTTATAGGGGCGGTAGAGCAAGATAGTTCGGGCTACCCTGATTGCCGCGCTCAGTATTATCATGCGTTTGCGGAGGTGATCCGGCAGGGTACCCGTCCGGAGACGCATATCGAGATCGTGACGCCCGTGATCGCGATGAAGAAAAGCGAGATCGTGAGGCGAGGCGCGGAGCTGGGAGCTCCGCTCGATCGGACGTGGTCCTGCTATCAGTTTGAAGACGCCGCCTGCGGCACTTGCGACAGTTGCCGCCTGCGGTTGCAAGCGTTCGCCGAAGCGGGCGTGGGCGATCCAATTCCCTACCGTGCGAGCGTGGCGCAATAATTTCGGATGTCGAAAGCGAGGAGCATACAAAAATGAAACGATTTATAAGTGCCGGGTTAGTTTTTTTTGCGTTCCTTTTGCTGTTCGCGGGCTCGGCAGCCGCGCAGGGAAATAACGTCACGGGCCAGGTGATCGGGCTCGACGGCAACCCGCTGCCGAATGCAACGATCACGATCAAGAATGACACGGGCCGCACGTTTACGACGAAAACAGACAGCAAAGGCAATTTTATTCAGGTCGGCGTGCCTGACGGCGTTTACAGCGTGACGCTGACCAGCCCGGCTGTCCCGCAAGGATTCACGACGCAGTTCCAGGCGAGCGGATCGAATAATCAGCCTTGGAATATCAATTTGAAAGAGATCGCAGCAGCTTCGGGAGGCTCTGAAAAAGCCGCCGCTGAGAAGGAAGCCTTCAATAACATGAAGCAGCACTTCGATGCGGCGACCACGGCGATGAACGACGCAGACGCGCTCAAGAAGCAGCTTGCGACGGCGGCCGCCGACCAAAAGTCAGATCTGACAAGCAAAATGACCGCCGATTATCAGACGGCGCTGACCGAATACACGGCCGCTGAACAGGGCGTCAATGCAAAAGACACCGGCAACCACGCTCTCATCTGGGCCAGCATAGGCCGCGCGGACGATGCGACGTCGAAATACGCTGATGCAACGACGGCTTATCAGAAGGCGATCGATCTGAAGCCGACGGCGGACTACTACTCGGACCTGAGCACGGCGCTCGTAAATGTGGGGGCGGCGCAACATGATCCAGCCGTCTTGCAGCAGAAGGTGAGCGATGCCGACGCCGCGTGCCAAAAGGCCGTGGCTCTAGCGGGTACGGCGCCAGCAGCTCCTGCGCCGGGAGCCGCCGCTGCTTCTCCCGCTCAGACCTCGACCGCTATCGCTTCGCGCTGCTATAAAAACATGGGGATCGTTCTCAGTAATAAGGGCGACTTACAGCAGGCGGTCGATCCATTGAAGAAGGCGACGGACGCAAATCCGAAGGATGCGCAAGCTTGGTTCTTGCTCGGCAGCGCATACGTTGGCTCCGTGCAATCGAAGACCGAAGGCGACAAGGAGGTGTTCACGTTCGATCCGAATACGTCCGATGCGCTTCAGAAGTGCGCCGATCTCGATCCTACCGGTCCGCTCGGTGCCCAGTGCAAGGACATGGCGGCAAGCGTCACTCAGATGAGCGGCGGCCTGAACACAAGCGTCGGCACGAAACCGTCAAAACCGTCCAAGAAAAAACCCTGATCTGATTCGAAGCGGGAGGGCGCGCCGCGTCCTCCCGCTCACAACTTTTCTCCGTATTATCTTCCCGCTCGACCCGCAACCGCCCGGAATGTTAGTCTTGTCCTACCTTCTCAGAGGCTGGCCCGTGCAAGACGCGTCACCGAATCCCACGATTGAGCGCCGCAGGAGCAAGCGCGTGGCCGAGTCCGTGCCCCTGATTGTGCGCGGCGTCGATCTCTTGGGCCATCCGTTCGAAGAACGAACCGCTACTCTGACGCTCAACCTTCAGGGCTGCCGATATTTTTCCAAGCATCACCTTCCGCGCAATTCGTGGATTAGCGTTGAGGTGGCCAACGGCGGCGAGCCGCGCAGCGTGCGCGCGCGTGTGGCTTGGATTCACCGCCCGCATTCGATTCGCGATTTATTCCAGATCGCCGTGGAACTGGAAGGCGCGGCCAATATTTGGGGCTTGGAATCGTCGCCTGACGATTGGCAGGCGTTCCCTTCCGCAGCCGAGTATGCGATCGCCGGAAGGACGCAAACCGAGCAAAGCAGATTCTTCGATGTGGCCGAAATTCCGAGCGAAGGAAAGACAATTCCCATGAATAGCTATTCCGGAGATTCACTCAGCAGCTTTGACCAGTCAGCGATGGCGAATCCGATGAACCATGCGCCTGCAGCATCCGACACGAACTCCGCAGTTTGGCGGGATCAGCTCGCGTCCGACATGGCCGTCGCACAACGCCAATGGGACGAACTGCTGCAATCCTCGATTGATCGGTCGCTACAGCGGCTAGCGGAGGAATTGCCTGGCCGCGCGCAGGAGGCCGTTCGAGCGACTGAAGACAAGATGGCGCAGCAGTTTGCGAACTTGAGCCAGATGCTCGCACAGATGTCAAGCGAGGCGCAGAATGCGCTCGCCGGAGTGAAAGGTTCGATCGAGCAGGAAGTTGGGCGAGCGCGCGAGGCGATCGAGAACACGCGGCAACAGATGCTCGATCGCGTGGCCGCAGAAGCCGAAGCGAGAGTGGCGCCACACGCGGCGCGTGTGCCTGAGCTGGTGCGCGAACTTTCCGGGCGCGAGGAGCAGACCTCTGAAAGCCTGCATTTGCATCGCGAGAGACTCCGCCACGCCTCGGATAATACGATGCGCGAAATCTCGGCACATGCGGAGGCCACAGCGGCGGCCGTGCGGCGCGATTTTGAGGCCGCGCGAACCGAAGCGCTTTCGAAGTGGAACGAGGAACTCGATGGACTCAGTACGCGAGCCGCTCATAGCGCCGGTGAATCGCTGAGCCGCACGTCCGAGTGGCTGCAGCAGGAAACGCGCGAGCGCCTACAGGTCTTATCCGAACAGACTCTTGCGACTGCAACGGCCCGCTTCGAGGAAGAAACGACGAAGGCAGCAGGTCTGTTTGCCACTCACCTCGAGGGCCAGTCGATTTTCCATCTGGCGCAGGTTCATCAGCAACTCGATGGTGTAGCGGACGACCTCACAGGCCGCGCGCGCACGCAACTCGCGGAGGCCGCCGAGGCCGCAGCGGCTTCGTTCGGAACGGTGCTGCACAACTTGTCGGCGGAAAGCGCCGAGCAGTTTAGCCAAACGAGCCAGGCGTCGCTTGATGCAAAGCGCCAGGAACTGGAAAATTATACGCGACAGGTGCACGCCGCCTTCGAGACGGAATCGGTATCCGCAATTCAGGGCATTCGCGATAAGGCCGACACGCATCTGCAATCGGCTGTCGCGGAGGCACGCGCCACTCTGGCTGCAGAATCCGCAGCGGCGATAGACGCTCATCGCTCGCAGTACGCCGTGCATGCGCAGGAGTGGTCGGAAAGACTGAATCGCGTGGCTGAGGATGCGATCGCGCAGGGTGCCGGACGAATTGAGACGGCCGCCGATATGAGTACCGTCGCCGCGGTACGGCGTCTGAACGAGCATGGGCAAAACGTCATCGAATCTCTCATGCGTTCGGCGGATCAGGCACTGCGCGATTCGGCGTCGAAGATGTTTGAAGGATTGGCCGTTGCGCTGCGCGAGCAGGATGCTAATGCATCCAGCGCGGCCGCGGCGAACTTCGCCGGTGGGAATGCACCCGCGAATCAGTAGTCGCACCAGCCGCCACGTTGTCCGCTAACGATCCGCGGCGAATTGCATCTAAATTTCTTTGGATCAGACATGAAAATATTCTTGGGTGTGTCCGTGATCGAGCGCAGGCACGGGGTATGGGTGTGAGCCGCCGCAGATTTGTCATGTCCGCGCGGGCTGGCATGGGCATCATCGCGGTCTTGATTTGTGCCTTGGTGTGTGCGCTGCTGGATGGCCCGTTGGTTGGCGCGACGCGAGCGTCGGATGTCGCGAGCCTCGCGGCGCCAGCGCGTCGGGCGGACGGCGATCAGGCCGCCTTGGCCAAGGCTTATCGTTTCGACCGCGGCGGATGGATTTACGTGCATCTTGAAGGCTCTCCACACGACATCGGCTATCAGCACGGTTATCTGCTTGCACCGGAAATTGCTGACGCTTTCGCTGCCGTCAGGCTCGAAATGACTCACGATACGGGCCGCGACTGGGAGTTTTTCCGGCGCACCGCGCGACAGATGCTCTGGCCGAAAATCGATCCTGAATATCAGGCGGAACTGCAAGGAATCGTGGATGGTCTGCACGCGAGAAAGACAAAGCTCGACCTTGACGACGTTGTGGCGTTTAATGCGTTTTCCGAACTGCCGGATTACTACGTTCCGTGGCTCAATCAGCAGGTGCACGCCACGAATGTGTCGCGGTCGACGCCGCCCGGTCATTGCAGTGCGTTTGTTGCGACCGGCAGCTGGACCAAGGACGGACAAATAGTGATGGCGCACAGCAATTGGACCACTTATATCGAAGGAGCTCGCTGGAATATCATCTTCGACATCGTCCCGCAGCAGGGCAATCACATCCTGATGGACGGATTCCCCGGCGCGATTGCCAGCGACGATGACTTCGGCATCAATTCGGCGGGAATGATCATCAGCGAAACGACGATATCGAACTTCCACGGCTTCGATCCAAACGGCAAGGCGGAGTTCGTGCGCGCGCGCAAAGCCATGCAATACGCGGACTCAATCGACGATTACGTGAAGATCATGCTGGATGGAAACAATGGAGGGTACGCAAACGATTGGTTGCTAGGCGACCGGAAAACGGGCGAAATCGCGCGGTTTGAGTTGGGCCTTAAGCACCACAACCTGTGGCGGACGACGGACGGCTATTATTCCGGGGCAAACTTCCCAAGTGATCCCGATTTGATACGAGACGAAACTACATTTGATCCGAACGATCTATCTAATTCGTCCAATGCGCGAAGGATTCGGTGGGACCAACTGTTGATTCCCAATAAGGGCAAGATCGACGTGGCAATGGCTGAGACGTTTCTGGGCGATCACTACGACACGTTCACGAAGACCGACGGGCCGGATAAGCGGACGATTTGCAGCCATTATGAGACGGTCACTGGACATGTAGCAGATTCGGCTTCAGGAGCTTATGAACCGTATGGCGCCGTCGAGGGCAAGGCAGTGGACAGCAAAATGGCTGAAAACATGACGTTTATGGCGCGAGCCGGTCATCCCTGCGGAGAGAACTTCGTCGCCAGCGAGTATCTGAAGAGTCATCCCGACTCGCAATATGCCTGGGAAGCGCCGGTCCTGCGCGACATGATCGCTGGTCCCTGGACCGAATTCAGCGACGGCGATCATTCCGCGCAGTAAATCCGCGATACACGGCCTTTAGAATCAGGTAATTACCCCTCGTGGGATCCTGGGCGCTTTGGTTCTCCGACCCGCAAGTTGTTCTTTACGCTGAATACACCTGCCACGGAATTAGCGCGAACGCCGGCGGCGTCTTTATCAGGCTGTGTATTGACCCAGCCTTCGAGGGTTACGTGACCGTTATCTACAAGGATATGAATCGATTGCACGGAGTACCACGAGTATTTCTGCAGACTTGGCAGAGAATAAATCGCGTGAAATTCAGCTTCCCGAATCCGCTGGTCCATCGGGGATAGCGGAAGCACCTTTATCTGGTTGTCGATTTTGTCAACGCCTTCGATGCCTTTCACAGCCGACTCGGCGTCACTCTTCTTTACAGGTTCGGTGACTTCGCCGCTAAGTGTAACAGTGCCACCATTTACCTGATAGCTGACGAAATCAAATACGGACAACCGAGGAAGCAACAACAACTGGTGGTAGATCTCGCGGGAAACAATCTGTTCGCTACGCGAGGAACTCTGGGGATCCTGCGGCCGGGCCGCCATTGTGAGCAATCCCAGCAACGCCAACGGTAAGAGATAGAAAACGAAGAGGTTGCTGGTTCGATTGCGAAAACTGCGCGAGGACATCTGGCCTTACCTCCACGTCAATTGTCCGCGCGCGGAAGCGTTTTCCCAATCAGGCGAACGATGTAAAGAAGGAGAAAACGTGTCGTAGGGTATGTGATTGGTAGCACAACCGTTTAAGTTTGTAGAAATCGTTTGGTTTTGATGTTACAAAAAAGTTTCCGGAGCGCCCGTGCCAGAGATGTGCAGCGCCAAAGGTTGTAGAGTCGCCGTGCCAACAGGCTTGTTGGGCGAGCACATGTGCGTGCTGCATTTCACACTTTTTATTGAGCAGGAATGCGCGGAAATGCGCAGAGAGACAGCACTTGGGATCGCGAGCCATGAACGGCAAGTCGAGTTTATGGAGAAGATTGGGAGCCGGGGCGAGTTGCTTGTCAATGTAGGAACGAGCGGCTACTCGATGTCCGATGAGCTTAAAGCGCGCATCCTCAGCACCATCCTTACCCTGATGAACACCCGCGAAAATATGGACCGCGCGGCGATGCGGCAAGCTGCATTGCGCAAATTTGCTGTCTGACCTGCCTGGAATTTGCTGCTCGAGATCCAATGAAATCGAGGGGATTCGGTCAACGCATCGCTACCAATTTGGCGCCCTAAGATGGGCTTAAAGGGGCCTTAAAGTGCCAAAAATGGCGCGGATGGTGCCGTAAAAAGCCGTTAATTTAGTCGAGGGGTCGAGGCAGGCCGGGAACCGGACCGTCCCCCTGTGCTCGGCAAGGCATGGCGCGCAATTGCTCGCCTTCGATTAGGGAGGGTCGTGCCCCCACGTCCCGATGGACTTTCACTGGGGATTTCCGTCTCATAAAGCCGCATAGTGCTTCGCGACTTTCAGAAGAGTCTCGTCAGCGTTCCCCTTCGCCACTGCGGCGGCAAGTTCGGCAAACTGCCGCCGCGCCTGCTCAATCGGTTGACCAAGTAGTGCCTCCAATAGCTCTGGCCTGGCACCGAAGAGGTTGTACCACTCATTGCACGAGATAGCCCAAGAGCTGTCTTCAGGCAGCAGCACAGAACGAAATGCCCCTAGTTCGCGGTTGAAGTTTTGGAAGTCTACTTCATCGAGCGATACCAGATGGCAAGTCGCCAATCCGCTCGGAGGATCACCCGCAACGATCAACGGAAGATGCTGAATGTATCCAGGTTCATTGAAAACTGCGATGCACTCCGTATAGCCGGCTCGCCTCAAGGTTGAAACGATGCGCGGTATATCTGGTACCGGGATTCGTGCCATTGATTCTGCTGGCACCACCTTCCAACCGCGATTCCGAACCCAGTCAGGATTAAACTCGTACTCCCGCCGTTTCTCCGTTGACATCATCTCCCTGAGTAGGACACCGTACTGGTCTATTTGTGTTCTATCGTTTATAGGCTTCATCTTAGTTGTACCGATATTTCGTGACCTCACCGGTTGGATGTTGGGGCGTTCGGGGACAGACGGGACGTTTCCGTGGTATTTCTGATATCTTGTTTCCCTCATGGCTCGCCTAGCCCGAGTCGTTGCTGTTCATGTTCCGCATCACATTACGCAACGCGGGAACGCGCGAAGGTCCATCCTTGAAAGCGATTCGGACAAACCAGTTTACATCGATCTTCTTCGCCGATACTGCTCATTGTATGAGCTTTCGCTGCTGGGATACTGCCTGATTCGAATCACGTGCATCTCGTAGTGATTCCGCACAAGATCGACTCGCTCATGTTGGCTCTGAAGAACACTCATGGCCGGTACGCCGCCTATTGGAATGCCAGCCATTCTTCCTCTGGTCACGTGTGGCAAGGCCGCTACTATTCTTGCCCGCTCGGTCTGACTCACCTGTGGAGCGCCCTGCGCTATGCGGAATTGAACGCCATTCGCGCCGGGATGGTGAGCACTCCGGACGCATATCGCTGGTCCAGCGCGGCAGCGCACTGTGGCATTGCGCAGCCCGATTTGCCCCTGGAGGTCGATTTGTGGCAACAGCAATGGAATTGCGCGACATGGAGAAAATTCTTATGCGATCCGGATGCGGAAGCTGACACCGAAGCGATCCGGCAGTGCACGCACACGGGTCGGCCGTTGGGAACGACGGAATTTATTGCATCTCTGGAGACTACTGTGGGTCGCGTCCTCACGCCGCAAAGAAGTGGTCGTCCGCCGAAGACGCCCGCCAACCGTCAGCAGCAGTTGCTCGGCTTCGATTAGAAAACGTCCCGTCTGTCCCCGGATTTCCCCCCCGGATTTCCCCGGATTTCCTTGTCCCCGGATTTCCTGTCCCCGGATTTCCGTCTGTCCCCGGATTTCCCTGCTGTGTCGTACGTGTAGCCGTCCATGCGGTTGTTGTTTCCGCTGAAGCTTAACAGCATTGTTTACGGGCCATTCTGTTACCAGCGGTTGCCAAAGCGATCGTACGCGTAGCTGTAAACTGCGATACAAATATAGTGTGCACCATATGGGATCCGGACAACTGACCGCCGTGGGATGCGATTATGCATGAACAAGGCAAGCCACGTCACCGAGCCCAAAACATGCGAAGCCGGCTTCGCATGTGGGCGAGGCGTTCCCTCGCCAGCGGACTGGCGTTCGCCGTCACCTGTGGGGCAATAGTTCCGTTCCTTGAAGGGCACGGTCTTCACAGATTCTGGAATTCCGCCCGCTACCTTATTTTTTTGGCGGAGGCGCTATTCCTCGTTTTCGTACTCTGCCTGGGGTCGACTTGGGCGGCGTGGAAGGTCCTTCATGACACCTCGATAGAACCCGATGATCCCTCCGATGGGTCTATAGGCAGGGACTGAGGGCATAGTGGAGCAGCCAATCCGAGCGTTGGGCCGTTGGGATGTCCCCAATTGAGGCGCAACGACGAGCCCCTACACTGGATCGCGGCTACGCCTCACATGAAGAACCGGCTCGAGCGGCGCTATGGTTTCGGTCATCTGCATTTCATCACGTGCATTCGCTTTCGGCGGATGACGTTGCTCGGCTCTGGAGGGCGCGGGAGGAATTTCAAGCCCTGATGTAGGAGCAACGGCAACTTCAAAGGCTGCCCGCCTCGCGCAGAAACCGCGCGTCCCCGCTGTGAAACGCGGGGCAAAGGCGGCCGCTACGTAAGTCAAAGGCACAGCAAAATTTTAAGGCAGAGCAACGATGGCTGGATCAAGCCGCAAGGGGCGCAGCGAGCAGCGCCCGTACGGCCCTGTTCACCGCCGATCAAGCCGCTCATTGGATATAACTTAGGCGCCGAGGTAGCGGGCGTAGAGGGAGCGGGCGATGGCGGGGTCTTGGGTGCCTTTGACGATGGCGCGGCCGTCGGGGAAGACGGTGAGTTCGTAGGGCGGGAGGCTGAAGCGCAGGAGGAAATCATTGTGGCGGATTTCGGCGGCGGATGAGGCGAGGCGGCCGCTTAGTTCGGCGAGATTGAAGTTGCGGCCGTGTTCGTGGATCTGGACGGAATTGCGTCCGCACATGGTGATTTGGGGCTGGGCTTCGCCCTCGAGATACATGAATTCGCGGCGGGCGCAGGCACGGCACTCGGGATTGCGCGCGATGCGGATGGATTGGAATTTGCCGGACCAGACGTCGCAGGAGACGAGGCGGCCGTGGAGCGCTTCGAGTTTGCCAGCGAGAATTTTGAGCGCTTCGGCAGCTTCGATAGAGGCGATGACGCTGGCGGCGGCGTTGAGGATGCCGGCTGTGTCGCAGGTTTCGCCGGCGCCGATCGTGCCCGCGGATTCGCCGGACTCGAGAAGGCAGGCGAGGCAAGGCGTGTGGCCGGGCCGAATTGTGAGCGTCACGCCGTAGCTTCCCACCGCTGCACCGTAAATCCACGGGACACTCAGGGCGAGCGACGCGTCGTTGATGAGGAGGCGCGTCTCGAAATTATCGGTGCCGTCGAGGATCACGTCGAAGCCAGAAAGAAGATCGCGCGCGTTTTCGGGCGTGAGATCGGCGACGATGGCTTCGATTTTCGGGCCGGAATTGGCCGCGCGAAGATGGCGTTCGGCGGCGACGGCTTTTGGCAACGCGTCGCGCGCGTCGGCTTCGTCGAAAAGCGTTTGGCGCTGGAGATTGGAGGATTCGACGAAGTCGCGGTCGACGATGCGCAGACGTCCGACGCCCGCGCGGACGAGAAGGCTTGCGAGGACCGTGCCCAGCGCGCCGCAGCCTATGAGGACGGCGCTGGAGGCGAGGATGCGTTCCTGGCCTTGCTCGCCAATTTCCGCGAAGAGGATTTGGCGGGAGTAGCGGTCGCGTTCGTTTTGATTCATTGGCAAGAATCAATGATAACGCGCTTTTCAGTGGGCACAGGGCGAACACGCCCGGTGCATGTGGATTCAGGCGAACTGAATACTTGCTGCCGGTGAAGCGGCGCATAGGTTGGCGCTTCGCGCCGCATTTTATGCCGGAGCTAAAGCTCCGACCCTCTAGAAAGACCACCCCTAGAAAGACTCGCTTTCCCCACGCTGCGCGGCGAACATAGTGGCCCTTTTATGTCGTCCGGCCGATTACTTGGCTCCGCGATACGTGGGAGGAGTTTGAGGAGTGAGCGGCTGAAAAGAGCCGCTCGCTACGTGGACCTCACGGCAAAAGCAAAAGCGCCGACCGAGAAGCGCCCGCAAAATACGCGGGCAACGGTCGCCGCTACGTAAATCAACGGCAACTGTGCGGGGTACGGCTGCGCTACAACAGCTTAAAAACCCGCACAGCCAGGAGTGGCTGTGCCACAAACGGCTGGCTGTGCCACAACGAGTGGTTGTGCCACAACGGCTGGCTACGCTAGCGGCGGAGGACGCGGGTCATTGTTGGGGAGACCATTTCGTAGCGGATGCCGCGCCAGCGGATCGTTTTGCTGAGCAGCGAGCTTAGGAAATTCCAGGCGAAAAGAAATGGGACGATGGGCGCGAGAAACGTCCAAACCCAGCCCCATTGGTTAAGTTGGGCTTTCCATTCGGGCAAAGCGTCACCGATTGCGACGGTGCGGATTGCGCCCTTGATCGCGGCGAGCATCGGGATAACGAGTGCGAGCAGGACGAGTTGAGTCGAGGGATCGCCGGAGATCATGGCGGTGAGCACCGTGATGGCGGCATAGGTCAGAGTGATCGAATAACCGAGATGCGCGATGGCGCCTAACGCCCAGCGTTTCGATGAGTAGACATGCGTGATCGAAATCTGGCGATTGGTGAATTCGAGCAGGTCTTTGCCGGTCCATGGATGCAAGGTGGGCGCCATGCATTCGGGACAGAAGACGATCAGCTTGCCGTTCTGCTCGAGCGCGGCGGTGAGAGCGAAATCGTCGCTCAGCGCACCGTCCCAGGCCTCGAGGGCGTGCACGTCACTAAACATGGAGCGGCGAATTGCGGTGGCGCCGCCCCAGCAGAAATTGTCGCGCGGCCGGCCGAGCATGGTGGCGATTGCCGCGTTCCATGCGGAGGCCATGGCGCTGGCGAAACCGCCTTCACCGATGCGGCGGCTGGGAATGATCCAGCGGTAAGCGGTGGTCGCGCCGGTGCGGGCGTCCTGCAAAGGAGCGACGAGTTTTTTCAGCCAGCCGTGCGGCACGCGTACGTCTGAATCCGTGAAGACCATGAC
>DATEME010000714.1:0-3315 GCA_035275865.1 Candidatus Acidiferrales bacterium
GAAAATTCCAGAGCTCGCTCCCATCGCGGTGACGATCAGTCCGACTTCTCCGCGCGACATCATGCCGAACCCAACTCGTGCGCTGCGGATCCAGTCCATGCCCGATCCCATCGCCGCCAACCCGCACCCGACAATCTTGCCGACGACCGCGACGAAAAGAACGAGCAACATCAGCGTCCAATGCCCGGTAAGCGCGCGGAAGTCGCTGAGGAGTCCGACGGATACAAAAAATAGCGGAATCAGAAAACCGTGACCTATCGCGTAGAAGCTTCGTTCGACGTCTGCTTTGAATTGAGAGCCGGCGAATACGTAGCCGATGAGATAAGCGCCGGTAATTCCTGCGACGCTGCCGAGCCATTCCGCTGAGACGGCGTAGATCAGCACAAGCGCCAGCACACACGTGGGCACCGCTTCCGTAGCGGTCAGCTTACGCAATTGGAGAATCAGCGGATCCAAGTAGCGCTTAGCCGCTCCGTAGCCGATCACAAAATAGATCGCGACACACACACTGATCATGAGCATTTGGATGACCAGCGGATGAGCAGCAGCGAAGCCGAGCTTGTGCTGTAGCCAGTCGCTCACAGTCGCCGCCACGCCGAAAGACTCGCCTTTGGAACTGATTGTCGAAGCTGCAAGAAATGCCAAGACGAACAGCCCCATCACGTCGTCAATGACGGCTGCGCCCAGAATGACTGTGGCTTCCTGCGTAGCCATCTTTCCCGCATCCATCAGTGTTCGAGCTGAGATGGACACGCTCGTGGCAGTGAGCGCTCCGCCGAGAAAACAGGAGACCTGCCAAGAGAGGCCGAATGCGCGTCCTACTCCCGCGCCAAGAATAAATGGCCAAATCACACCGGAGAGAGCGACGAGAAACGCCGTGACGCTCGCTTCGCGCATGCGGTCGATGTCCGTCTCGATTCCCGCGACGAACATCAGGACGTATCCACCGATTTGCGCCAGGATGAGCAGGGCGCTGGTCGCTTCTCCGCCCGAGAAAAGACGAAAATGCAGCAGATCGAGCAGCCCGGGGCCGAGCGCCACGCCCACCAGCAATTCCCCGAGAATTGGCGGAATGCCGAATCGACTGCAGAGCGAAGCAGCTATTTTTGTGGCGGGCAGCAGGATTGCTAACAGAATCGCAAGCTGCAGAACCGGAGGCATGGTCAGCTGATTTCCGCCACTGTAAGCTCCTCACTACGATTTCGACTCCAGAGTTTCCGTAACCGGCTCAGAGCGAGCCAAGGCTTTCGCATATAACCGCCTCGCTCAATTCCTTCACGAAGCATCTGCCGAATCGTCGCGGCTTGCCGCCGGGCGAGTTCTGCTTGAGCCAGATTTTCAGCCAATAGCTCGGCCTGATGTGTGTGATCGGCGGCCTTATTGCAGACGCGAAGGCGCATCCAAAGTTCGCCCATTTTCAAATGAGCGATATAACTATCCGGAGCGAGCGCCACCGCCTCGCTGAGCTGTTCCATCGCTTCCTGCGCATCAAGGTTGACGCAGAGAGCCATTCCATAGAGCACGCGCAGTTCGGACACCTTGGGGTGTAACACAACGCATTCGCGAAGGTGTGAGACAACCGATACGCGCTCTTCCTTGGCGAGCGCGTTCGGATTGGCAAACATTCTCCCCAGCAAGGGCTGCGCCGCTTGCGGAATGATTGCGAGAGTCGATGATGGAGCGATAAATGCAGGGGAAATCGATGATTCCAAGGCTGGAATAATTGCAGTCTCTGTCATTTTATATCCTTAGGTGCTGCGTTTTTCATTTCGGCCACGTTGAACGCCACATCCCAGCGGGCAAAGCGCGTGGCCGAGACGCGCCTTGCCGCCAGGGTGTGTACTGCTAACTCGTTACGCTACTGCGTATGCCTTTTCAGCCTTCAAGAGATAGTCCGGCTCCGGCTTGAACACGAATTCGGGGTAGCCGAGCTGGCCCATTTCAGGAAGATCGAGACCGGCAAGTTCAGTTTCGATCGAGACGCGCTGCCCCACGAAGTATTCAAGCAGCAGGTTGATTACGAAACTTAGGGTAAAGACGAAGCCGATCAAGGTTGAAATGCCGATCAACTGCGCCGCGAGCTGGCTCGCATCGCCGTAGAACAAACCGGTGACGGAACCAGCCACGCCGTTCCAACTTCCGCCGTAATTGCTCGTACCATCGGCAAACAACCCGACGGCGAGCACGCCCCACAGACCGTTGGTGCCGTGGACGGAAATGGCGCCGACTGGATCGTCAACCTTCAGCACATTCTCAACGAAGCCGCAGCTGAGAACAACGAGAACGCCCGCAACCAAACCAATGATGCAGGCGCCAACACTGCTCACGAAACCGCTGGGAGCGGTAATCGCTACGAGTCCGGCGAGAAGGCCATTGCCGCTCATCGAGGCATCGACCTTGCCATTCTTCATCCACATGTAGAGCATGGCTCCGAGCGTTCCGGTACAACCGGCAAGCATCGTGTCAACGGCGATTGTGCCGATGCGGAGGTTACCGTTGGCAGATGCGCCGAGCGTGCTGCCAGGGTTAAACCCGAACCACCCGAACGCGAGAATAAAGCAGCCAATCAGCACGGCCGAAATATCGTGACCGATGATCGCGTTGCTCGATCCATCGCGATTGAACTTACCAATGCGTGGCCCGACGATGAGGCAAACGGCGAGTGCCGTTATGCCGCCGACCGCGTGCACTACGCCCGATCCCGCGAAATCGCAGTAGCCCTTTCCGAGGCCGAGATTGGTGCCAAGCTGAGAAAGCCAGCCTGCGCCCCAAGCCCAGTTGCCATAGAGGGGATAAGTAATTGCGCCCATAATGCTGGAGGAAACCGCGAAAGCCAGGAACTTCCAGCGCTCGGCGCACGCGCCCGTCACAATCGTTAGCGCGGTGTCCATGAACACCATCTCGAAAAGGAAGATCACCATCACGCCCACGTCGTACGTGTGACCCGAGAGCAAATGCCCCGTCCAGCCAAACAAGCCCCAGGTCTTACCGAAAAAGGTCGCCGAGTGTTCAGCGGACAGCGACTGCAAGCCTCCCAAGTTCGAGTTCCCTGCAGCGCCGCCCATTTGTATGGCGAATCCCATCAGCCAGTAGGAAAACAAACCGGCCGTGTACACGAAGAAGTTCATCATGTACGTGTGGTTTGCGTTCTTCACGCGGCAAAGCCCCGCTTCGACCATCGCGAAACCGGCCTGCATAAACATGACCAGGAAGCCGGTTACCAGGGTCCAGATGAAGTTTGCAGCAATTTTGTTTTGACCGACCTGATTGGCCACATCGCCCAGCGTCAAACCGGCTTTCGAATCGGAGACCGGC
>DATEME010000715.1:0-2029 GCA_035275865.1 Candidatus Acidiferrales bacterium
ATTGGCCGCCGAACCTTGCCGGCCCGTGTTCTCTGCGACGGTGAACGGCAGGCCGCTTTCATAAGAGTACAAGCCGTTTACCTGCCAACCCTTCACAACTTGTCCGAGCACTCCGGTAAACGATTTCCCGAACGGCAACTGGTAGTTCGCAGTGGCCGCAATGCGGTGTGGAGTGTCGAAATCGCCGTTGCCCCAGTCGTAATGCGGGTTGTTGAACACGATCTGGCAAGTGCCACAGGCGCCGCCCGAACTCGCGACGTTGGAGAGCATATGGCTGAAGGTGTAGTTGGCGGAAATCGTAAGACCGTGGCTAAACCGGCGCTCAAAGATCGCTTGGGCGGCGTTGTAGTTGTTATGCCCTGCGCTGCGCAGGAATTGGAGACTGCCGAGCAGAGGAAGCGCCGAGCCATAGGGCTGGCAGATACCATTCGGACCGGTCGTATCCACCGTGCCGGGCCCTGTAATTCTGCCGAGCGGGATTGCCGCGGCTACGCCGCATCCGCCGGGACCCTGCGGAGGCAGCGGAAGGTTCAGGTTCGGGACGACCTGCGCGAGATTGTGCGTCTGTTCGCCCACATAGCCGATCGTCACGACGTTGGCGCCGAACTGCTTCTGGATGTTGAGGTTGTACATCTCGACGAGCGAATTCTTATAGTGCATCGATTCGGCGTCCGAGATAGTGACTGCAGCGGCTTGACCGCAAGCTGCAACGATGCAAGTCGATACCGGAGACGGGAACGGCACGTCGGTTGATGTGCTGTTGAAATCCGGCGCCGAGGGTGTGAATGAGAAAACCGCGACGAAAGGAGCGTTCTTCAGGTTCGCCGGGGAGGCGGAGTTCCCGGGGAAGAAGCTGGTGCCGAAGCCGCCGCGGACGACCGTGCCGTGACCGAGGCTCGCGGCGAATCCGACGCGAGGTTGGAACATGTCCTTCTGAATAGGAATGTTAATGGTGGAGCTCACACCGCTCTGTCCGGCTACGAGAATTTTGCCGCCAGCGAGAACTGACGGAATCGTCGGATCGAAATCAGAAATCTCGTTATGCTTTTCCTGGAAGGGAGTAAAAATGTCGTAGCGGAGTCCGAGGTTCAGCGTGAGCCAACGGAGCGCGTGCCAGTCGTCCTGAACGAATTCTCCGATTTCCCAATCGCGATACTGCGGGGCAACCAGCGCCATGTTCCGGGAGATCTGTGACGGGAAGCCCTCCAGCATTGAGGCGAAAGAATTGCCGCCTGCTCCACTTTTTGCAGTCTGCGCGGAAGCAAACGAGAACTGAAGCGGAGTCAAAGTCTGAAATGCACTCCAATCGCGGCGAAGTATGTTCGCTCCGAATTTCACGGAATGGGGCCCGCTTGTCCACGTCATGGTGCCGGCGTAGAGGTAGTTCGTATCGTAATAATTCGTCGGAAGAGCGAATGCTTTGCCGAGCTGCGCGTAATTCGTGATCGCCAGCAACGCAAGACCGCCCGTTCCCGGCAGCAATCCTCCCGGAGCGCCCGCTTCAGGCACGTTCACATTGATAGGGCCGCCCATCGCGTTCGTGTTTACGGCCTGCGTCGCGTTCGGGGCATTGGAGGTAGATACGTACCGCCCGAGCGACGCGTTCAACTGCATCAGCAGGTTGGGACGGAAGATGTGCTGGTATCCGAGCGTGAAGCTTTGGGCTCGCTGCGCCGAAATGCCGGGGAAGAAAGAGCCGCCGCCGACGTTGGGCTGGCCGCCCGGCGCGACGGATATTCCATTGACTGTTACGTTCGGCAAGAACGAAGGCCAATTCGTTGAGACATCGTTGATCGTGTAGCGGCCAAAGAGGGAATCCTTGTCGTTGAAATGGTAATCGATGCGAAGGTCGCCCGTCTTTCCGTATTGGCTATACGACGGGCTCGAGATGAAATTGCAAATTAACGTCGCGTTGTTTCCCGGTTGCGTGTCGGAACAATTGGATGCCGATACGCTGGGGAACAACTTGGCGTAGTTCGCGGAGACGGAGCTCACCTTCGAGCTGGGAATGATGTTGTTCGGATACCAA
>DATEME010000716.1:0-1483 GCA_035275865.1 Candidatus Acidiferrales bacterium
GAGCCTTCTGCTCGAACGAGGCGGGGCTCGGTGTGCCTAGGAGCCCGAGCCCATAACCGCAACAGCCTTTGACGGGGACAGGCAGCTTGTTCGGTTACACCGCTTGTCTATTGCGACTGGCAAACATGTTCTTTTGATGTAGCGCAAACTTCGTCGGAGGGAGCACGGTGATGCCGCCGATGTGATTGATCGTGAAGTTGCTAAAGCGGTTTCCGCCCGATTTGAATCGGGGGGATTCCCAAACGGTTAGCGATGATAGAGACTTTGCATACTGATTCTCTGACGGGTGGGGCGGGCGGTGCCGAAGGCTTATTCTGGTGACCTGCGGAAACGCGTTATCGGGGCGGTAGCTGCGGGCGCGTCGCGGCGCGAGGCGGCCGAACATTTTGAGGTGAGCGTCGCATCGGCGGTCAAGTGGCTGCAACGCTGGCGCGACAACAACAGTGCCGCGCCGATGCCGCGTGGCGGAAGCGTTTCGCCGCTCGAAGAGTTCGCGTCCGAGATCTTGGCTATGATTGCCGAGCATCCAGACCTGACTCTGGTGGAGACGGTTGCAGAGCTGCGCAAGCGGCAGATTCGAACGAGCCGCAGCGCGCTCTGGCGTTTTTTCGATCGCCACAACATCACCTTTAAAAAAAAGCCTGCAAGCTGCCGAACGGCAGCGAGCAGACGTAGCGCGAGCACGGCGACGTTGGATACGAGAGCAAGGTTGGCTTGATCCCGCCCGGCTGGTGTTTATCGACGAGACTGCGGTCAGCACAAACCTGACGCGGCTCAGGGGGCGCGCGCCAAGAGGTGCCAGGGTGATCGGCACCGTTCCGCTTGGATCGTGGGAGACGATCACCTTCGTGGCGGCCTTGCGCCACAATAAAATGACCGCTCCGATGGTGATCGAGGGGGCCATGACCGGAGAAATGTTCCTCGCCTACGTTGAGCAGTGCTTGGTTCCCACGCTTCGGCGCAACGACATCGTCGTGATGGATAACTGCCGAGTCCACATGGCCCCTGCCATTAGGCAAGCGATTGAGAAGGCGCAGGCGAGCGTGCGCTATCTCCCGAAATACTCGCCTGACCTCAATCCGATCGAGCTGCCTTACAGCAAATTTAAGGCATTCCTGCGCAAGGTCGGGGCGCGAACCGTTCCGGGCCTCACACGCGCAATTCGCTCGTTTATCCCGCAACTCCGCCCTCATGAATGCGCCAACTATTTCGCTCATGCAGGTTATGCTTCAAAATGACCGGAATCCGCTTATAGATCCGGCGATCCCTATCTCGCATTCGCTAAACAGGCACGCGCAGTCCCGCTTGACGCGACGAAAGATACGCATGCTGCGCAGCGCGAGTTGTTCAAACAGTGCGTGCTTGGCGTCCAGTATGGGATGGAAGCGAAGTCATTGGCGTTGCGTATCGCGCAGCCGGAGATCGTCGCACGCAATCTGTTGCACGCTCATCGTGAGACCTACGCAACGTTCTGGACTTGGCC
>DATEME010000717.1:0-1223 GCA_035275865.1 Candidatus Acidiferrales bacterium
GGAGGATTCGAGTCGGGCGCGACGGCACAACTTTTCGGCACCGTTCCAGCTGTCGTGCTGGGCGGGATCGGAACTTTGCTCGTCACAGCGCTGTGGGCCTGGGCATTTCCGGCGTTGCGAAGAGTGGATTCGCTGACCGAAGCGATCGAGCGAGAAGGATAGTTTGCAACTACCTATTGCGGATTGATTCGCTTGGCCAGCCTACGCGAACGAGCGTTTCATCCGGATCGGAAAGAGCGAATTCGTACATGCCCCACGGCTTGTGTTCCGGTCTGTGGAGGACGCGATCATGCAGACTCGCCGCTAGTTCGTCCACATTTTCCGTGTAGAGATAGAGGCCGAACGGATTGCGGCCGGGGATCAGCCAGCCTTCGACGGCGTTCGTGAGATGAAGGTCGGCGCCCTTACCATCGGAGAGGATGCGGTAATCGTCGATACCGTCTTTACGCGAAAAACCCAGTTTGGCGTAGAAGGCTTCGCTTGCGTCCAGATTGTTGCAGGGCAGAATTGCGGTGAGCCTATTTGCGTTGGGCATAGCAACTCAATTGGCCGGTTTGGATGGACCGGAAACCGTGATTGCCGCGGCCGGCGCGGGCCGCGATGAATTGAGTTTGGCGACGAGAGTGCGCGAGCCGTTCCAGATGAGCTGCACGCCGGCGAAAATGGCAATCGTGGCGATGACAAGCTTCAGTTTTCGCGCAGGCACTCTCTTAGCAAAGAGGCAGCCGAGAAGCACCGCGGGGACGCCTCCGGCGAGCAACTGCATGAGCACAGCGCCGTTAATGGCGCCAAATCTCCATTGGATCGCGCTGCCGATTACGGCAAGCACGAGACCGAAGAGAATATCCGTACCCACCACTTCCGGCGGCGACATTTCCGAATAGTTCAGCAGCAGGACGGTTCCCAGCGCGCCCGCACCGGCTGAAGAAAATCCGGCTTCCACGCCGATGGGCAATGCAAGCCACGGCAGCCACTTCGAGTTTTTCCGCACGAAATTTTGATTTTGCGCCTTCTTGATGAACGTGATCGTTGACGAGGCGGTGAGCAGCACGCCGAGAATTACGACGATTGCGGGACTCCAAGTGCTTTTGCTCATCATGCGCAAAAAAAGCGTGCCGATCAGCAGGCCCGGCACGGCGCCTTGCACGAGCAGCCACAAATAGCGGGCGTGAACATGCCTCCCGGCCAAATAGAAGGGCGACGCGATCAGCCGCAGGACTCCG
>DATEME010000718.1:0-14690 GCA_035275865.1 Candidatus Acidiferrales bacterium
GATGTCCGGCGTGGATCTTGCGTCGGCAACTGAGGCGATGGCTCTCGCCGCGCACAAGCTGCCGATCAAGACGCAGTTCGTCACGCGGGCGGGAGAACTGTAATGGCGAAGCGTTTGGAAGAACTTCGAGAAAAGAGCAAGATCGAGCTCGAGAACAGTGAGCGCGAACTGCACGAGCAGGTTTTTCGGTTGCGCTTCCAGCTCACCACGGGCCAGACGGAAGGCTTGAAGAAGCTGCGCGAGACCAGAAAAGATCTGGCGCGCGTGAAGACGCTTCTGCGCGAAGCGGAATCGAGGAAGAAGTAATGGCAAACGAGACTGCAACTCCGGCGGCCACGCCCGCGCGCGGCGCGCGGCAGGAACTAACCGGCGTGGTGACCAGCAACAGGATGCAGAAGACGATCGTGGTGAAGGTGACGCGCGCGACGCAGCATCCGCTGTATCGCCGCGTCGTACGCAGCGGCAAAAAGTATTACGCCCATGATGAATCGGGCGAAGCGCGCATCGGAGACACGGTGTGCATCGTGTCCACGCGGCCGCTATCCAAATTGAAGCGGTGGCGCCTGAAAGCAGTGATCCAGCGCTCGACGCGCGTAGCGTAAGCGGCAAGGGGAAACGAACATGGTTCAGATGCGAACATGGCTGACGGTGGCCGATAATTCCGGCGCGCGCCAGCTTACGTGCATCCTCCCTGTAGGAGGAGATGCGGGACTGGTGGCGGGCTTGGGCGACGTGATTACGGCGGCGGTGAAGGAAGCAACGCCAGACAGTCAGGTGAAGAAGGGCAAAGTCGTGAAGGCGGTGGTGGTCCGGACACGGAAAGAGCATAGGCGCAAGGACGGAACGTACATTCGGTTTGACGATAATGCGGCGGTCTTGATCAACGATGCCAATGAGCCGGTTGGGACGCGCGTGTTTGGGCCGGTAGCTCGCGAGTTGCGGGAGAAGAAGTTCACCAAGATCGTCTCCCTCGCGCCGGAAGTGTGGTAGCCATGACAGAAGCGAATACGAAGCATGTACCGATGGGCATTCGCCACGGCGATACGGTAAAGGTGATGGCGGGCCGTTCGAAGGGGCGTACGGGCAAGGTGCTGGCCGTGAATCTCTTGAAGCGCACGGTGACCGTGGAGCACGCGAACATCATCAAGCGGCACACGCGGCCGAACCCCTCGAAGAACATTCGCGGCGGGATTCTCGACAAGGAAGGGCCGATTCACGTTTCGAATGTGATGCTGATTTGCCCGAGCTGCGGGAAACATACGCGCGTGGGGCACACGAAATTGCCGGACGGCACGAAGACGCGAAGCTGCCGGCGCTGCAATGCGACCATTGAGAGTTAATTAGAGGCGAAAAGAAATGCCGAGCCGTTTGCACGACAAATATCGCAAAGAGACGATGCCGGCGCTGGTGAAGCGCTTCGGCTATACGAATTCGATGGCCGTGCCCAAGGTCTCAAAGGTAACCGTGAATATCGGGCTGGGCGAAGCGAGCCAGAACGTGAAGCTGCTCGATACAGCGGCGGCTGAACTGGGTCAGCTCGCGGGCCAGAAGCCGGTGATTACGCGCGCCAAAAAGTCGATTGCGAATTTCAAGATTCGCAAGGGCATGGCGATCGGTTGCATGGTCACGCTGCGGGGCGAGCGCATGTACGAATTTCTCGACCGGCTGACGTCCGTGGTTCTGCCGCGCGTGCGCGACTTCAAAGGCTTGCCGCCGAATTCGTTCGACGGCCGCGGGAACTATACGCTGGGGCTGAAGGACCAACTCGTGTTTCCCGAGATCGATTACACCCGCGTTGACAAAATCAAGGGCATGAACATCACGATCACCACGACGGCGCGCAGCGACGAAGAAGGCCGCGAGCTTTTGAAGCTTATGGGCGTCCCTTTCCGGACGCCGGGCCAGTCCTAAGGAGAGCTGAAGAGCATGGCACGCACAAGCCAGTTCGCAAAAATGCGGCGGAAGCTGAAGTTCAAGATTCGGCGGCGCAACCGCTGCCGTATTTGCGGCCGTTCGCGCGGCTATATCCGCAAGTTTGACATGTGCCGCATCTGTTTCCGCGGCTTGGCGCTGAAGGGCGAAATCCCCGGCGTGGTGAAGTCGAGCTGGTAGCAGTCGAAAGGAACCAAAAAGCATCATGATGACCGATCCCATTGCGGATATGCTGACGCAGATTCGAAACGCGGTTCGCGCGCGCCACGCGCGCGTGGATCTGCCCTGCTCGAAGCTGAAGACCGAGATCGCGCGAATTCTGAAGGATGAAGGCTATCTGGCGAATTTCAAAGTGGTGGATGAGAAGGGCAGGAAGGTGTTGCGCGTGTTCCTGCGCTATACGCCGGACCGCCGCAGCGTGATCACGGATTTGAAACGCGTTTCGCGGCCCGGCGCACGCCGCTACATCGGCAAGACGGGAATCAAGCCTATCGTCGGCGGCATGGGTATCTCGATCCTTTCGACGCCGCGCGGCCTGATGACAGGCCAGACAGCGCGCAAAGAAGGCGTGGGCGGCGAACTGCTTTGCGAGGTTTGGTGAGGGTGATTAAAAGGGCGTAGCAAACAGCGCCCTACGACCGAAAAATGAGCGAAATTCGGTAAAGAGGGTTTGACACAACAATGTCGCGAATTGGAAACAAAATCATAACCGTTCCTTCCGGCGTGAAAGTGCAGCTCAAGGAAGATTCGGTGGACGTGCAGGGCCCGAAGGGGAAAATGACCGTCGCCATTCCTGCGGGCATCAAGTTTGAGCAAAAGGATGGAACACTGGTTGCGAAGCGCGATTCCGAGGAGCGCCGCGCGCTTCACGGGCTGGCCCGTGCGTTGGTTTCCAATGCGGTTACGGGCGTCACGCAAGGCTTTAAGAAGGAGCTCGATATCGTGGGCGTCGGCTACCGCGCGGAGGTTAAAGGCAAAAACGTCGTCCTCGCGCTCGGTTTTTCGCATCCCGTCGAATTTCCGATTCCGGAGGGCATTCAGGTCGCGGTCGACAAACAGACGCACTTGACGGTTTCCGGGGCGGATAAGGGTCAAGTCGGCCAAGTCGCCGCTAACCTGCGAGGATTGCGCCCGCCTGATCCGTATAAGCAGAAGGGCGTCCGGATCACGGGCGAGCGCTTGAAGAAAAAGGCCGGCAAGGCTGGCGCTAAGACGACGGCTTAACGCCGGACGAAAGGGAGAACGAAAGTGGCTGCACCGGTACGGAAATTATCGCGGGAAGCGCACCGCCGCCGCATTCATCTGCGTATGCGCAAGAGGGTCGCCGGCACGTCCGAGCGCCCGCGCCTTTGCGTTCACCGCACGACGCGTCATATTCGCGCGCAAGTGATCGACGATTTGACCGGACGCACTATCGTGGCGGCCAGCTCGCTCGATAAGGAAGTGCGCGAGGTGATCAAGGGCGGCGGCAACGTGGCGGCTTCGAAAGTAGTCGGCAAGATCATCGCGCAACGCGCCAAGGCGAAAGGTGTCGAGAAGGTGGTTTTCGACCGCGGCGGTTATCAATATCACGGACGCGTGCAAGCCCTAGCGGATTCGGCCCGGGAGGCGGGCCTGCAGTTCTAAAAACTTATGGCGAAACAAGAGCTTAAAGACATTCTGTCGATTCGCCGGTCGATTGAGACGAATCAGGCCAATCTCAAGGATCAGGTGGTTTCGATTAATCGCGTTACAAAGGTCGTGAAGGGCGGTAAGAACCTCAGCTTCTCGGCGCTCGTTGTCGTGGGCGACCAGGGCGGCCATGCCGGGTTCGGCATGGGCAAGGCTCGCGAGGTCCCGATGGCGATCCGAAAGGCGATCGAGCAAGCCAAGAAGAACATGGTGAAGCTCAACCTGAAGGGGTCGACGATCCCTCATACCGTCCTGGGACAATACGGGTCAGGCCAGGTATTGTTGAAGCCGGCACCCGAAGGAACGGGCGTGATTGCCGGAGGGCCGGTGCGCGCGGTGATGGAGGTTGCGGGCATCCAGAACGTGCTAACGAAGTCGTTGGGCACTTCTAACCCGCATAACGTGATTAAGGCGACTTTCGACGCCCTTTTGCATCTAAAAGATGCTGCCAAGGTCGCCGAATCGCGCGAAAAAGGAGCGGAAAAAGCGGCCGCTTCCTAGCGCCGTTTTCGGACGATCATGGCTACCGGCAAGAATAAAACACTTAAAATCAAGTGGATACGCAGCTTCATCGGCTGCCCGCGCGGCATGCGCCAGACCATCCGCGGCCTGGGCTTTCGCCGCATGCAGCAGGTAGTGGAGCGCCCCGATACCCCCGCCATCCGCGGGATGATTGCCAAGGTGCATCACCTGGTTGAAATCCAGGGTCAGGAAAAAGCATGAAGCACACACTTTCGAATTTGAAGCCCGCTCGCGGCTCGCGTCATCGCAAAGTGCGCGTCGGGCGCGGCATGGGATCGAAGATGGGCAAGACCTCGGGTGCCGGCAACAAAGGCCAGCAGTCGCGCCGGGGATATTCGCGGCGAGCAGGTTTCGAAGGCGGCCAGATGCCTCTTCACCGCCGGCTGCCGAAGCGCGGTTTTTCGAGCCCGTTTCCCAAAGAGTTTGCGGTCGTCAACGTTGAAACACTCAACTCATTCGCTGCCGGCGAAACCGTAACGCCGGAAGCGCTCGCCGGGCGCGGCATCGTTCGCGCGCTTCGCGATGGCCTCAAGGTCCTTGGGGATGGCGAATTAAAAGTTGCACTGACGGTGCGAGCCCACGCGTTCAGCAAGTCGGCGCAGGAAAAAATCGCTCGCGCCGGAGGGAAAGCCGAAATCCTGCAATGAAGAAGTTTTTTGAAGCGTTTCGCAATATCTTTACGACGTCGGATCTTCGCGCCCGCGTGCTCTTCATGCTCGCGATGCTCGGCGTGTATCGGTTGGGCGCGTTCATTCCTACGCCGGGCATTAACACGGCGATGCTTCAGCAGTTGTTCCAGCAGAACCAAGGCACGGTGTTAGGCGTTCTCGACCTGTTCAGCGGCGGGAATTTCCGCAGCATGACGATTTTCGCACTGGGCATCATGCCTTACATCACGGCGGCGATTATCCTCGAATTGCTCGTGGTGGTGTGGCCCTACCTCGAGCGGCTGCAAAAAGAAGGCGAGCTTGGCCGCCGCAAGATCACGCAGTACACGCGGTATCTCACGATCATCCTGAGCGTCTTCCAATCGCTGATGATCGCGCGGACGTTGCAAGGGCCGGGTCAGACGCTGGCGGGAGAGGCCCTGGTCTATAACCCTGGCTTGGCATTCACGCTGATGACGGTGCTCACGCTGACCACCGGGTCGGCGTTCATCATGTGGCTTGGCGAGCAGATTACGGACCGCGGCATCGGCAACGGCATGTCGCTCATCATTTTCGCGGGCATTGTCGATGGGCTTCCGCGTGGGGTTATGGACTTGGCGACGAAAGCCAAGAACGGGCAGTGGGGATCGTTCACCGGAATCGTTCTCGTGGCTTTGGTCGTATTCATGGTGGCGGTAGTCGGCTTCATCGTGTTTGTGGAGGATGGCCAGCGACGAATTCCCGTGCAATACGCTAAGCGCGTAATGGGGCGCAAAGTGATGGGCGGGCAGATGACCTATCTGCCGCTGAGGGTCAATTCCGGCGGAGTGATTCCGCCGATTTTTGCCAGCTCGCTGCTCACGTTTCCGCAGACCTTCGCGCTGCTATTGCGCAATAAGTCGCCGTTTTTCCAAAAGCTTTCGGCAACGATCGCCTGGGGTGAGCCGCTTTATACGCTTCTCTATGTGACGCTGATCATTTTCTTCGCGTTCTTTTATGTCGGCATCATCTTCAATCCGACCGAGCTTGCGGACAACATGCGCAAGTACGGCGGGTTCGTTCCCGGTATTCGTCCCGGACGGAATACGTCGGATTACATCAACAAGGTGCTTACGCGACTGACGTTGGTGGGCGGCGTTTACCTTGCGGTGGTCTGCCTCTTGCCGGAATGGATGATCTCGGGAATTCACCTGCAGCACCTGCCATGGGTCGGAAACTGGTTTGATACGCACATGTGGCGGCCGATTCTCGACGGTTTGGGCGTCCAGTTCTATTTCGGCGGGACGTCGCTCCTCATTGTCGTTGGCGTCGCCATGGATACGGTGCAGCAGCTCGAAGCGCAGTTGGTGATGCGGAATTACGACGGATTTGTGCGAAAGGGCCGTGTACGGGGCCGCCGAGCCTGATTCGACGCCCAATCCAAGATGGCTCTGGAACGCGCTTTCATTTTTCTAGGACCGCCCGGAGCGGGAAAGGGCACGCAGGCGAAAATACTCGCCCGGCGCTACGGCATGCCGCATCTCTCCACGGGAGACATGCTGCGTGAGGCGGTTGGCCAAGGAACGAGAGTCGGCCTGGAAGCCAAGCCGCTGATGGAACGCGGCGAACTCGTGCCGGACGCGCTTGTGACGAAGATGATCGCCGAGCGGCTGGAACGCGGCGATTGCAACAAGGGTTGCGTGTTTGACGGGTATCCGCGAACCGTGAACCAGGCGATCGATCTCGATCACTTGCTGCAATGGCGCGGAATGGGCAAGCCGGTTGTGATCGAGTTTCGCGTGCCGGCGGACAAGCTGCTGCGGCGACTTTCGGGACGCTGGACGTGCAGCGTAAACGGCGAGACGTACAACATTTACGAGGCGCCGCCGAAAATAGCCGGGATTTGCGATTTTGACGGCGGGACGTTGGTTCAGCGGCCGGATGACCGGCCGGAAGTGATTTCCGAGCGCCTGGCGGCCTATGAGTTTCGCACGCGGCCGCTGACGGATTATTACTGGCGCAAGGGCGTGCTGGATGTGATCGACGGTTCGGCGCCGATGGAAGATGTGACTAAGGCGGTGATGAAGATTATCCGCCGGGTAGGCGGGCGCGGAGCGCTACGACCGATAACGGAAGCCGATGGTTATTTGTAAATCGACGGCCGAGCTGGAGAAGATGCACCGGGCGGGCTTGCTCGTCTGGGAAGTGCTGGAAAAGATGCGCGCGATGGTGCGTCCTGGGATTTCGACGAAAGAGCTGGACGAATTCGCCGAGAAGTATGTGACGGAGCACAACGCGAAGCCGGCGTTTAAGGGCTATCGCGGGTATCCGGGCTCGGTCTGTACTTCGATCAACGACGAAGTGGTGCACGGGATTCCTTCGGCTTCGCGGAAGGTGCGCGAGGGCGACATTTTGTCGATGGATTTCGGCGTCGTGATGGACGGCTATTACGGCGATGCGGCTTTGACTGTGCCGGTGGGAAAGATTGCGCCGGAGCGAGAAAAGCTTTTGCGTGTGACGCGGGAGTCGCTGGAACGGGCGATCGATAAGGTGCGGGCCGGGAATCGGTTAGGCGATGTTTCATCGGCCGTGCAGCAGTGGGTGGAGAAGAACGGATTTTCCGTGGTTCGCGAATTTGTGGGGCACGGCATCGGAACGAAGATGCACGAGGAGCCGCAGCTTCCGAATTACGGTGCGCCGGGACAAGGGCAGCGGTTGCAGGAAGGAATGGTTCTGGCGATCGAGCCCATGGTGAATTCGGGGAGTCCGGCTGTGAAGGTGCTGGATGACGATTGGACGGCCGTGACCGCCGACGGCAGCGACTCCGCTCATTTCGAGCACACCGTCGCGGTGACGGCGAATGGTCCGTGGATTCTGACGCGTCCGCGCGAGGCAACTGGGCCCGTTTGGTAATGGCAGTTAGGCGTCCTCTGACGCCGCAGTTTTGAAGGAGCAAATGGCTCGTCAACGAAGACCGGAACCGGAAAAGAAGAAGCCTGGAGAGGGCAGCGGCAAAGAAGACGCCATTGAAGTGATGGCGACGGTTGTCGAGCCGCTTCCCAACGCGATGTTTCGCGTGGAACTCGAGAATAAGCACCAGGTTCTTGCGCATATCTCGGGCAAGATGCGGAAGAATTTCATTCGCATTCTTCCGGGCGACCGCGTCGCCGTGGAGCTATCGCCCTACGACCTGACGCGCGGCCGCATCGTTTACCGGTACAAGTAATTGCGGCAAGGAAGGCACTGAAATGAAAGTTCGGGCATCGGTGAAAAAGATTTGCATGAAGTGCAAGATTGTTCATCGCCGCGGCGTGGTGCGCGTGATCTGTTCGAATCCAAAGCACCGCCAGCGGCAAGGATAAACTTTCGCAGGGGCGTGTGCCCCGTCTGTTTGGAGGAAGAATGGCACGTATCGCAGGTATTGATCTGCCGCCCAACAAGCGGCTTTGGATCGGGCTGACCGCCATTTACGGGATCGGCCAAAAGCGCGCGCGCGATTTGGCGGAGAAGGCGAACGTCGACGCGACGAAGAAAATCGGCGAATTAACCGAAGAAGAGGTGAATCACCTTCGGAACGCCATCGAGAGCGAGGGGCGCATCGAAGGCGATCTTCGCAAAGAGATTCAGATGAACATCCGCCGCTTGATTGAAATTCAGGCGTATCGCGGGTTGCGCCACCGCCGCAATCTCCCGGTGCGCGGGCAGCGGACGCACACGAATGCGCGCACGCGGAAAGGTCCGCGCAAGGGTGCAGTGGCTGCCAAGAAGAAAGTGATGGCCCGCAAATAGCTTGCAGGGCGCCGGTTGCGCCCGTTGAAAGGGTAGAGACGAAAAATGGCTAAAGAGAAAGCGCAAGACGCGGCAGCCGCACCCGCAGCTGGTGCTAAAGCCGCAACGACCAAGCGCAAGAAGGAATTTCGCAAGAAGCGCGAAAAGCGGGTTGTGCCGCACGGTGTCGTCTGCATTCAGGCCACGTTCAATAACACGATCGTCACGCTCACGGATCCCGATGGGCGCGCGGTGAGCTGGGCGTCGGCTGGTTCGGTGGGCTTTAAAGGCTCGCGCAAGGGCACACCGTACGCCGCGCAGCAGGCTGCCGCGACTGCGGCGGGCGTTGCGCGCGATCAGTACGGCATGAAGTCCGTGGAAGTGCGGGTCAAAGGTCCGGGGGCGGGTCGCGAGTCTGCCGTACGCGCGTTGGCGTCGTCCGGGCTGCACATCAATGCGATTAAGGACGTGACGCCGGTACCGCACAATGGGTGCCGTCCGCCAAAGCGCCGCCGCGTGTAACAGGGAGCAGCAAGCGATTTTCGAGGAATTGTTGGTCAGGTTTTGAAGAAGGAGATAAGCACTTGGCAAGACATCGCGAAGCAGTTTGCCGCTTGTGCCGCCGGGAAGGGATGAAACTCTTCCTGAAAGGCCTGCGGTGTTTCACTGAAAAATGCGCCATCGAGAAGCGCAATTTCGTGCCTGGCCAACACGGACAGGCGCGCCGCGCCAAGATGGTGGGCTATGGCGTGCAATTGCGCGAAAAGCAGAAGGTGAAGCGCACATACGGCTTGCTCGAACGTCAGTTCCGCAGCTATTTCGAGAAGGCTGTGCGCCTTAAGGGGCCGACGGGCTCGAACCTGCTCGTCATGCTCGAGCGGCGGCTCGACAACGTTGTCTACCGCATGGGGCTGGCCGGCTCGCGTTCGCAGGCGCGTCAGCTTGTCTTGCACGGACACGTGCAGGTGAAGGGGCACAAGGTTAATATTCCGAGCTACCTCGTTCAGGTGGGCGACGAAATTGCGCTGCGCGAGAAGATGCACCAGAACGCGATGGTGCTGGAAGCGCGCAATCTGGCGCAGAGCCAAGGCGTCGCGCCGTGGCTGGACATCGACCGCGAGAATTTCAAGGCGCGCGTGGTTGCGATGCCGCGCCGCGAGGACGTGCAGACGCCTCCGATGAATGAACAGCTCATCGTCGAACTTTACTCGAAATAATCACTGGGTTTTTTGCTGAACTATTGAGGCCCGCTGCGCGCGGGCCGGAAGGAAGGGCAATTATGTGGAAGGGCTTTCAGAAACCGAAGCGGTTGGCGGCCGAACCCGAGTCGCTCACGGACAAGTACGGGAAGTTTTCCGCGCAGCCGTTCGAGCGCGGCTGGGGAACCACGGTCGGCAACGCACTGCGTCGCGCCCTGCTCAGCTCGCTTGAGGGCGCCGCGATTACGGCCGTGAAGATTGAAGGCGTGCTGCACGAGTTTTCGCCGATTCCGGGCGTGGTCGAAGATGCCACCGACATCATCCTCAATTTGAAGCAGGTGCCGCTCAAGCTGAATACCGATCAGCCCAAAACGATCACGCTGAACGTGGACACACCGGGACCGGTCACCTCCGCGAAAATCGAAGAAGATGCGGACATCGCTGTACTCGACAAGAACGTCTATATCGCCACCGTGAGCGAAGGCGGCAAGCTCGAGCTTGAGCTGCGCGTTAAGAACGGCCGCGGTTATGTCGCAGCCGACCGCAACTTCGACGAGGATCTGCCGATCGGTTACATCCCGATCGATTCGACGCATTCGCCGGTGCGCAAGGTGAACTATTCGGTGGAGGCCGCACGTTTGGGCCAGATGACCGACTACGAAAAGCTGACGCTTGATGTCTGGACGAACGCCGCCATCACTCCGCAGGACGCGATCGGCTTGGCCGCAAAGCTGGTGAAGGATCACATGAGCATCTTCATCAACTTTGAGGAGACGCCGGAAATCGCCGAGGAGGCCGCGGAGAACTACAACGATCCGCGGCTCGAATACCTCGACCGCTCGGTGGAGGAACTCGAGCTTTCCGTGCGCTCATACAATTGCTTGAAGAATGCGAACATCCAGAATTTGCGCGAGCTCGTTCAGAAGACCGAATCCGAAATGCTGAAGACCAAGAATTTCGGCCGTAAGTCGTTGAACGAAATTAAGGACATCCTGGTGAAGATGGGCCTGAGCCTGGGCATGAAGTTTGACGAGCACGGCCGGATTATCTGGCCGCCGCTGCCCAGCCAGACGGCTCCTCCACCGGCTGAGGCTGAAGCGCCGACGCTATAGCGATTTTAGGGGCGCACGGCCCGCTGCAACGCGGTTTGCTGGGCCCCTTGGATCGACTCCAGAACGGATTGGGAAAATGAGACACCTGAATGCAGGGAGCAAACTAGGAAAGCAGCCGGCTCACCGCCGGGCCGTCTTGCGCAATCTCGTCACAAACCTGGTCGAGAAAGAGCGCATTCAGACGACCATCCGCCGCGCGAAAACGATTCGGCCTCTGGCAGAACGCCTCATCACACTTGGCAAGCGCGATTCGCTGCACGCACGGCGGCAGGCGGCGGCGTTTTTACTGACGCCTGTCGCTACGAAAAAGCTTTTTGCGGACTTGGCGCCGCGTTTTGCGGACCGCAACGGCGGCTATACCCGCATTATCCATTCCGGGTGGCGCATCGGCGATGGCGCGGAGCTTGCGATTATTGAATTCATCGGCTCCGAACTGAAGAAGAAAGAGAAAAAGTCGCGTAAGAAGGCTGAGGAAGCTCCCGAGGAGCAAGAGGGGAAGGAAGCAGAGGCGAAGTCCTAAGCGTCATTAGGTCCATTGAGTTCAAACGGCCCGTCCGCGTCATGCGGTTCGGGCCGTTTCCATTTTGGAATGCCGGTGCGCGGTAGAGCCTAACCTGTCGTGCGCCCCCGTTTTGGGCGTGCTGCTGCGAGGGATAGGACCAGTCCGACAACTAAAAGCGCAATTGCACCAGCGGTAGTATCCAAGATGACGTCCGCTATAGCGGGAGTACGTCCCGGCACAAAGCGCTGGTGAAATTCGTCCAACGATGCATACGACGCCACAACAAGCAGCGTGATTGCCATCCAGGCGAGCCGTATTTCACGCCGTCCTGCACGAATCCCTCGCAGGAAGAGAAGGCTCAAGATGAAATATTCGGTGAAGTGTCCGCTTTTTCGGATGAAGAAGTGCATTCGTTCGAGCGATTGCGCCGAGGCGTGCGGAAAGAGCCAGTGCAGCAGCGGGATGAAAAAGTGCCCAGTGTTGTCCGCGGTGAAGGCGTGTGTCGAAAAGGTGGCGATCACGATGGCCCAAAGAATTACGGGAAGCCATCGTTGGATCCATCTCGTGCGCAGATTTTGCTGCTCCGGCTCTTGCGCCAGCATCTGATGCTCATTCACCTATTCGAGGCGGTAATTCGGCGCTTCGCGGGTGATGATCACGTCGTGGACGTGGCTTTCGCGCAATCCGGCTGAAGATATACGGATGAACCGGCTTTTTTCCTGAAGTTCCTTCAAATTCGCGGCGCCGCAGTATCCCATGCCGCTGCGCAGTCCGCCGACGAGTTGGTCAACGAGTCCCGAGAGCTGCCCTTTGTAAGGCACCTGGCCTTCGATTCCTTCAGGCACGGATTTCCCGCGCTCGGCACCTTCCTGCGCGTAGCGATCGGCCGAGCCGGCTTCCATCGCACCAATGGAACCCATACCGCGATAGCTCTTGAACGTGCGCCCCTGATAAAGGATCGTTTCACCGGGGGACTCCTCCGTACCGGCGAATAGGCTGCCGATCATCACGGCTGAAGCTCCTGCTGCAATCGCTTTTGTAATATCACCAGAGAATTTGATTCCTCCGTCGGCAATTACGGGCACGCCGGTGCCCTTGGCCGCTTTCGAACACTCCGCTATTGCAGTGATCTGCGGGACCCCCGCGCCGGTAACGACGCGTGTGGTGCAGATTGAACCCGGGCCGATTCCCACTTTCAATCCATCAATGCCCAAGGAGACCAGGTCACGTGCCGCTTCCGCGGTGGCTACGTTTCCGGCAAGAATCTGCATACCGGGCAGCTTGCTTTTCACCGCTCGAATTGCGTCCATGACGCGCGTGGTGTGGCCGTGGGCCGTATCGAGCGCTATGACGTCCACCTTTTCATTCGCCATTTCTTGAGCACGCTCGAGAAAATCTCCCGTCGCGCCGATTGCTGCGCCGACGCGTAACCGGCCATGTTCGTCCTTGGCGGCGTTCGGAAAATCCATTTTCTTTTGGATGTCTTTGACGGTAATCAGGCCCTTCAGGTTGTAATCCTGATCGACAACGAGCAGTTTCTCGATGCGATGCTGCTGCAGAATTTTCTCTGCCTCTTCCAGTGTTGTCCCCACGGGCACCGTCACGAGCTGGTCCTTCGTCATGATGTTTCCGACGGGCTGGTCGAGATTGCGCTCGAATCGTAAGTCGCGGTTCGTCAGGATGCCGACGAGCCTCGGGCCGCGCGTTACCGGAAGCCCGGAGACTTTGTACTTATTCATGATGTCGAGCGACTGGCGCACGGAAATGTCGGGCGAAATGGTGACCGGGTCGACGATCATTCCGCTCTCGGAGCGCTTTACGCGGTCCACTTCTTCGGCTTGCTTGTCGATCGGCATGTTGCGATGGATAAACCCGATGCCGCCTTGACGCGCGATCGCGATAGCCAGACGCCCGTCCGTAACCGTATCCATCGCGGCGGCGACGATTGGAATATTCAGCGAGATTTTGCGCGAGAGGCACGTGCGAGTGTCGGCCTGCGCAGGGAGTATCGAACTCTTGCCGGGCAGCAGCAGCACGTCGTCAAAGGTCAACCCCTCGGGTATGGCGCCGTCAATCATCATCTCTCCTGTCGATCAGTCTAGCTGCCGTCGCAACCCCGGAAAACACGAAAGCCCGGCACGAACTGCCGGGCTTGAAGAACTTAGATTTCGAGCGTGACGGCCACGAAGCATCTTCAATTCTAGGCACATCCGCTGCTGAAATCAACCACACCGACCCTCGAAGAATCAGACACCTTTGGATCCATGGGGGCATCGGGGGGTGCAGGATCAGGACGAACGAGTTCGATCGAGTTCGCTCTGTCGCTTGCCGCGATCGCACGATTGTAAACTGCACGCAGTGACCTGTGTTTCGTCCGCGAAAGAGTGGATGCGAGACGGCATCGAAATGATATTCCATTTTGCACGTAGCCGCTCGTGGAGGAACCCGTTGATTGTGAAGAAGTTACAGCGTGGAGATCGGACTTCCCGTGTGTGCGATGCGGAGATTTGCCGCGGAATTGAGAGAGCCAAGTCGGCCAGTGACAGACATCGCGGAAAGTGTGTATTTCGTCACACCGGCCAATTGTGCTAACACATCATGCTACTGTGGTTAGGTAAGCGGCCCGACAAGAGAACCAGCAAGAAAGAACCCCGCGAAGTACGAGACGACGGCAATCTGACATGACTCAAGTCAGCATAATCGTTCCGAATTACAACCACGCGCGGTATTTGCCGAAGCGGATAGAGAGCATTCTGCGCCAAACCTATCAAGATTTTGAGCTGATCCTGCTGGATGATCGTTCGACCGATGACAGCCGCTCGGTGCTCTCGCGCTACGCAAATGATCCGCGGGTGCGGGTCGAGTTTAACGATGTGAATTCAGGAAGCCCGTTCAGGCAATGGAACAAGGGCGTGCAGCTCGCGCGCGGACCGTATGTCTGGATTGCTGAGTCGGACGACTACGCGCATGAGCGGCTTCTGGAACGGCTCGTCCCATTGCTGGAGGATGACGAAGCGGCTACGTTTGCCTATTGCCGATCATGGTGCGTGAGCGATAGCGGAGATCAGCGATTTGCAGATGCCTATCTCAACTCCATTTCGGGTGGACGATGGGGTTCCGATTTTCGTGCGGATGGTCTCGAAGAGTGCCGGCGCTATCTCGTGTTTACGAATTCGATTCCGAACGCCAGTGCGGTGCTATTCCGGAAGGCTGCCTACGAACGCGCCGGGGGTGCCGACGGAAGCTATCGAGTTTGCGGAGATTGGAAACTTTGGGCAACGATGGCATCGGCAGGCAGGATTGCATATGTCGCGGAGCCGCTAAATTACTTCCGATTTCATGAGGAAAGCGTCTGTCG
>DATEME010000719.1:0-19971 GCA_035275865.1 Candidatus Acidiferrales bacterium
TACAGTGTGCGTCAATGCTGAGACGCGCGCGGAATCCCTGGGACTGCCGGACACGCGGTGAAACCGGGAAATGCAGGGACAGACGCAACTTTTCTAATCGCTGATCGCGCTCCGATTGCTCAAATGCCGGAACTGTGCGCGGAGCCACGCTACAGGTTGCCCCCCGGGGTGCTGGCCTTCGTGGCCACACCCGCTCCCTGGCTGTGCTGCTTGCCGTTCGCTGTCTTGCTTTGCGAGCGGCCGCCTTTTGGGCGGGCGCGGTTGCCTTTATTTGGTAGCGCTTCCGGCCGGCGAATTGCTTCATGGAAAACCGGGAAAACCGGGGGGAAAACCGGGGACAGACGGGACGTTTTCCAATCCCTGATCGCGCTCCGATATAAATAGCCTCACCAGTTCTGCCGCAAATCCTCCTCCGCTTCCACCAGCGTCAGTTCCGAAATGAATTTCAGCGGATTTCCATCCATCAATTTCTGGCAGAGCCGTCGCAGGGTGTTCTGCTCTCGCCCGGTCAAAGCCGCTAGTTGCGCGCGGACCAGCCGGCTGTGCCGCGGATAAAGCTCTTCAATCAGCGCGTGCCCCTCCGGCGAAAGATGAACCATGCGCTGCCTCTTGTCATGCTCGTGCCCGCGACGCACGATCAGTCCACGCTCTTCCAGGCGCGACAGCGCCGACACTGCCGTTCCCTCGGTCCGGAAATGCTTGTCGTTCAGCTCCTGCTGCGTTTGTGGACCGTCATGAAGCAGTGTCGCGAGCACACGATACTGCCCGAGCGTCAGCTTGCTCGGCGTCAGTGGACGCGTCAGAAGCACATCGAGCGTCTGCGCCGCATCCACCATGTCCAGGTAAACTCCCAACGCCCTCTCCGTTGTTGCATCGATGCTGTTCTGTCCCATGGTTCCCCCTCCCGATTTAGAATCCGCCAACCGAAACGTCTCCGCCGTGATATGCAGTGTCAGCCCCGTAATACACAAAAAAGCAGTTGGTTTTTCCTCTGCGCCTCCTTTGCCTCCTATACCTCTTACCTCGGGCAGCCCGGCGATGCCTCCGGACGGAGGTAACCGCTGCTTGATAAGGGCTAATCCAGCAAAGCGCAAATTAAGGCGGCAGGCGCGCCATATTAGGTCCCTTTAGCTCGTTTTATGGCGCCAAATTTGTATCTGCTTTGTGTACGAAGTCCCTCGATTTCCTTGGACCTGTCCGGTCGTCCAGTAGCCCCACGAGTGCCTGTCCGGCAGGACAGTTTCCGCCGAAGAACCGGCCCCCGATAGCGAAATTGACGCTCCTGCCGCAGTCTCCTACGCTTGTTGTGGCAGGGCGATACACCAGACTGTAGTTACTTGGGCTCACCAGGGGGAACTCCCGGAGCCGTCCGACGTCGCCCCGGATAAAGCACAAAATAAAACACTTAAATGGAGGTTTCGCATGAAGAAGTTTATGTGGGTGGCTCTTGCCGTATCGCTGTTCGTGATTCCCTCTCACGCGCAGCAGGTCGCGCCGGCTGGAGACGTCTCGGCGGGGTATTCCTTTCTTCGTGTCGGCGGGTCCAACGGAATCAACATGAATGGCGGCACAGGCGCAGTTGCCTTTAACGCTAACGACTGGCTTGGCTTAGTGGGCGATTTCGGCTTCTACCACGCCTCCCCCAGCGGAGTCGGCGTGTCGGCCACAACCTATCAGTTTGGTCCTCGTTTCTCCTATCGCGCGGGTGGTAGGGTCGTGCCCTTTGGCGAAGCCCTCTTTGGTGGTGCGCACCTGTCAGCATCATTTGGCGGCGCAAGCGCATCGACCAACCCGTTTGCTTACACCATGGGCGGTGGCGCCGATTTGCAACTTGGCGCCAGCGACAAGTGGTCGTTGCGGCCTGAATTCGAATACGTTGGTATGCGGCAGAACGGTGCGACCGAGAACTGCATGCGTATTTCGGTCGGAATCGTCTTCCATCTCGGCCAGAAGTAACTCGCGGCTGAAGTTGCGTCTCTGATCGCGCCGGATCGCGTTTCTCTTTCCGATCCGGCGCGATTTTTTTGTGTGTGCTCCCTCAGTAGTCAATGTGGCTGTCCTCATTCCGCGACTCGGCCTGCAGAGCCGCGCTGTCTCTCCCCTTCATTGCGAAACGGATGTATAGTGCTCAGACTATGTTGACGCACAAACGTCTCTCGATCCTTCTACTTTCTTTAGTCCTCGCACTCACTGCGGCTTCCACGCTTTTGTTTGCCGCCGTTGGCTCACCCACCGAGTCCAATCACGGACGGATCTTCTTTCTCAGCCTTGGCGGCCGCGGAACCGGTGGGCGCCTCGTCTCGGCCAATGACGATGGCAGCGATCCGAAAGTGCTCGTCAACGGTCTGAATGCCGGGCCCGACGGCCTCGTCTTAGACACAGCAACGAAGAAGATTTATTGGACCAACATGGGCAAACCGAGTGCGAACGATGGCACCATCCAGCGTGCAGATCTGGATGGCAGCAATGTCGCGACGGTCGTTCCCGTCGCCGGCACTTGGACGCCCAAACAGCTAAAGCTCGACGCGAAACACGGCAAGCTGTATTGGTCCGATCGCGAAGGAATGCGCATCATGCGCGCAAATCTGGACGGCTCCGACGTCGAGACGCTGGTCGAGACCGCTACGGGTGACGCCGCTCGCGAAGACGCCAGGAACTGGTGCGTGGGCATCGCGTTGGATGTGGACGGCGGAAAAGTCTACTGGACGCAAAAAGGAAGCGGCGGAAACGGCCGTATTTTCCGGGCCAATCTCGATATTCCAAAGGGCGAAGATGCTGTGCATCGTACCGATATCGAGACCCTGTTTGACCAACTGCCCGAGCCGATTGATATGGACCTCGATCTCGCCAATCGTACGATGTACTGGTCCGATCGCGGCGATCCACCTCGCGGTAATACCATCAGTCGCGCTCCGATGGATCCCGACAAGGGTCTGCAGCAGATTCTTGTCGGCGGATTAAAAGAAGGGATCGGAATGGCGCTCGACCTCAGGGATAAGCGCATGTTCTACACCGACTTAGGCGGCAACGTTTACAGCGCCAACATGGATGGTACTGACGCGAAAGTGTTGCTCTCCGGGCAAGGAGCCCTCACTGGAATCACGTGGGTCGACCTGGGAAACTAGCGCTTCGATCCGAACTGACCTGCACGAAATCTCTTGAGATCAGGGGATTTCGTGCAAGGAAGTTGAACGATTTCGGTTCCGAGATAGCGCGATAGATCGTTCGGCATCGATACCAATTTTGACGCCTTAAACAGCCCTTAAAACGCCAAAAATGGCGCATTTGGCGCCTTAAATTGGGTGAAGTTTGCCGCTTCGTCAGTAGGGCGACTGAGGGGGCCGGGACAACGTGGTGCGCCCCCCTTTGCCGCTAATGCCGGTGCCGGAGTTCCGGGTCCACCGAGCCTTCGGAACACTTTGTGTCAGTAGATGTCGTACTGCTCCCAATGCAGGGCGGCATCAGCTTGGATGATGACGCTCTTTTTCGTCCAGCGCTCCAATTCTTCGATCAGGGACGACTCGCGTGTTTTTAGCGCTTTGGAAATTTCCGGATTGACGCGCAGCGTAATGCTGGCCGCGTCCATTTCCGGCGCCATCTTCTTGGCTTCAGCCTGAATCTCGTAGCAAAGGGTCGGAACCGACTTCACCATCCCGGAGCCAGCGCAGTATGGGCACGGCTGGCAGAGCGTGCGTTCCAGAGCCTGCTTCGTGCGTTTCCGTGTGATTGCGACGAGCCCGAACTCATTGAAACGCAACACCTTTGAGGGAGCGCGGTCTGCCCGTAGAGCATCTTCGAGCGCCGCCATCACCTTTTCGCGATTGCGCCGCTCTTCCATGTCGATGAAGTCGATCACGATGATGCCGCCCAAATCGCGCAGTCGCATCTGGCGGACGATCTCTTTCACGGCCTCAAGGTTGGTGCGAACGATCGTGTCTTCCAGGCGGTTGGAGCCCTTGCCGACGAACTTGCCGGTGTTCACGTCGATGGCGACCAGCGCCTCGGTGTGGTTGATGACGATGTAGCCGCCCGACTTCAGCCAGACCTTCGGGCGCAGACCCTTGTCGATCTCCTGCTGGATGCCGAATTCCTCAAAAATCGGCGTTTCTTTCGTGTAGAGCTTCACGCGGCTCACGAGCGCCGGCTGGAAGCGGCCCATGAACTCAACGACCTTCGTGAAATCCTCTTCCGAGTCCACCCATACGGCTCCGAAGTCTGAGTTCACGAAATCGCGGAGGATGCGCTCCACGAGATTCAAATCGCGATGCAGGAGTGAAGGTGCCTTCCGCTGCTCCGAACGTGCCTTGATTTCGGACCAAGTGCGCGTGAGAAATTCGACGTCCGCACGGACATCTTCCGGCGGCGCGCTGGATGCTGCCGTTCGAACGATAAATCCGCCGCCCGCAGTACCCTTCGCATCATTCACGAGATGCCGCAGCCGCGAACGCTCCTCCGCTGAGGCAATCTTCCGCGAGACTCCGGTGTGGTGCAGCGTGGGCATGTAAACCAGATATCGCCCAGGCAACGCTACGTGACTCGTGATCCGGGCGCCCTTTTTGCCGAGAGGCTCTTTGGCAATCTGAACAATGATTTCCTGGCCTTGCTTCAAAAGCTCGGAAATCAGTTGTGGCCGCCTCGGCTGCTGGCCGTGCCGACCAGGTGCGTGGCCGTGACGCGGACGGCGTCCGCGATCCTGCCGGCGACCGCCACGGTCGCGGCCGCCTCTGCGATTCGGATGCTGCATGCGTGCGCGAAAATCTCCGCGAACTGTGGCCTTCCAAGGCTGCTGATCCGACTGCGATGAACCTTCCGGCGCGCCTTCGGCGGCAAGAGGCTCCGGCTCTTCGGCGGTGTCGTATGCGAGCAGCGACTCACGAACCTCGGCCTCGGCATCGATCTCATGCGGTTCGGCCTGTTCCTCGTCGTCATCCGCTTCCGCGTGACCTTCAGCGTGTTCCTGAGCCTCGTCCGCCAAAGCGTCTTCGTGAGCCTCTTCGAGCGCAGCCTCGGCGAATGTATCGATGTCGTGCTCGTCCTCTTCGGGGAGGTCGTCGCCATGCTGGACTTGCATTTCAGCGACGTTCTGGGCATGCGCAGCAGCTTCTTCGGCGCTCAGATGCGCGATCACGTGGTCATTGCTCTGCAGGTCAGAAACATCTTCAGCGTCCGCGGCATCATCCGACTCCGATGACATATCGGGAGAATCTTCTTCCTCGGATTCCTCGGAAGCTTCCTCAGCTTCATGAATCGCAGGTTCCATCTCATCTCTGTGCTCTTCAATCGTGGGAGCCTCAGGAGACGTGAAGGCCGCAACTGCATCCGACATGGATGCGTCAGGCCCGCGCCATTTCGAGATGGACTCGCCCGGAAGCGGCTCGACGCCCGAAAGCGAGCGACGATCCGCGAACGAGGTTGATTCTTTTCCGGTTTGCTCCGCCGGATGTGGCGGTTCGTGCGGAAACGCCGGCGCACCGCCGCGTGCCGATTCCACATCATGCCGCACGGCATCGAGAACGTCAGAACCGGCGCTTGCCGAAATCGGCTCGCCTTCCGAAGACGTAGCTGTAGGTTCCAGGGCGGGCCGTTCGCGATATTTCGCGAGAGACTCTCCCGGCAAAATTATTGGTGTGTAGCCCTCTGGCATCGGCTCCGCAGGACGGTCATCGTGAGAGCCCGGCGAGGCGTATTTCGACGACGGAAGATCCCGACCGCCGTGATGATGCCGGTCGCCCCGATCACCGCGATCGCCACCGCGTCCCCGGCGTCCAAAGCGCCCACCGCGTCCGCGCCCACGGCCGAATCTGCCTGAATCGCGTCCGCCGAAACCGCCGCGTCCCCTATCATCAAACCGTGGCCGGCCGTGGCCGAAAGAAGGCGGCGCTGTACGCGTTTCACCAGGCGCCGCCGGAGAAAGGCTTTCGCCGGGAAGCGGCTCAATGTGCCCGCTCTCCTGCACGGAAGCGGGAGCTGTAGCCGTAACCTCCGCTTCGGAAACCGGCTCGACGTCCGCAGGCTCCATCACGGGAGCAGCGGCAGGCTGGCCCTCCGCAAACGCGTGACCGCCCTGGTCCTCAATTTTTTGGATTTTTTCTTCGGCAGTCGAGACAACCGTATCGAGGTCATCCACTTCTTCCATGAAATCGCTGACGTAGAGGAAGGCGTCGCTATCGAGGCCGATTTCGACGAAGGCCGACTGCATGCCAGGAAGCACGCGGGTGACACGGCCCTTATAGATGCTGCCGACTAGCGCAAATTCGCGTTCGCGCTCGACATAATATTCACAAAGCTGTCCCTCTTCGAGAATGGCGACCCGCGTTTCGTGCGGGTTCACCGAAATAACCATTTCCTTTGACATTAGAACTCCTATTGACGCTCGGGAGCGCGACGGCGCACACCTCTGCGCTCATCCGAAGGGCGCGAGAAGAGAAAATAGCGTCTCGCTGCCGCGACGGACCGCAGGGAAAGGTCCCAAATTGTTGCGGGATGTTTTCCTTCTTCCGATGCATCAAAAACTCAAATCTGAATTCCCGCAGCCGCAAAAGCGTGCGCGGGGCACTAAGAGAACACGCGGGATCAGTTGACGAAGCGCCGCATGCGGACGTTCATCACCAATCCCAACGACAAAAACACGAAGGCGGTTGCCGATCCGCCATAACTCATCAGCGGCAGCGGAATGCCGGTGACCGGCATATACCCGATCACCATCGCGGAGTTGACCAAAACGTGGAATCCCAGGATCGAGGTCACTCCTATGACCACATACATTCCGGCTTTGTCTTTCGCCTTCTGCGCATTATCCACCAGGCGCAGAATCAGACCGAGATATAACAGCAAAACGACGCAAACGCCAATAAAACCTTGTTCCTCGGCGAGCGCCGCAAGAATAAAGTCCGAATACCGGACGGGCACGAACCCCAACTGGTTCTGGCTGCCCTTCCCGAACCCCTTACCCCAAAACCCACCTGAACCCACTGCAATTTCAGACTGCAAAATCTGATAACCCGCGCCGCGCTGATCTTGCTCCGGATGGAGGAAGGTTTCAATGCGCTGCTGCTGGTAAGGGTGAAGATGGGTCCTCATGCTCCAAGCAACGGGAACCAAGATCACGAGGGCCAACAGCCCGATCGCGGCGTGTTTCCACTCAATCCCGGTAAGAAACGCACCCACAAGCGCAACGGGTACAAGCACCATTGCAGTTCCGAGGTCCGGTTGCTTCAGGATCAAATATACGGGGACCAAAGTCAGGAGGGCAAGCTTGCCGAGATCCTGCAATGTGAGCCGGTCCGTGTTAACTTCGCTGAAGTACCGGGCCAACACTATGATTATAATCAACTTCATTATTTCTGACACCTGTAAATCGAAGCCGCCAAAGAGCGGTATCCAACGCTTCGCGCCCAGCCGCGAAAGCCCGATGACGAGAACCACCAGAAGGCTCACAATTCCAAAGACATAGAGAACAGGGGCTTGATCCAACAGGGTGTGGTAATCGATGCGGGAGACCACGAACATGCCTACCACGCCGATGCCGATCCACATCAACTGCTTGTATTGCATGCCTGCCATGCCACTAGCATGCGTTGACGAGTAGATCTCCAAAATCCCGATGGTGCTGATCGCGGCGACTATGGCAAGAAGTGTCCAGTCAAAATCCTGAACGCGAGGACGTTCTTTCACGGGTGCTGCGCTCCATTCCGCACAGAAGCCACAAGCGTCTTCGAAGGCGTAATCACGGTGGCTGAGGGCGGCACCCGGGGCGTGCCGGCGGTTTGCGGAGGCGGCGGCATCTGGAAGTGGCCCGCCTTCTTATCGTAATAGGCCTTTACGACATCTCGAACAATCGGCGCAACAGAGCTGCCCCAACCGGCACCCTGAACGAGAGCGGCCACGACGATGTCCGGATTGCGGCGCGGCGCTATGCCCACAAACCACCCATTTTCTTTGAGATGTCGGCCTAGCTTGTTTTGCAGTTCAAAGCTTTCCGTCTGAGCCGTTCCGGTCTTTCCGGAGAAATCGATGTTCTGGAGCTTTACCGTACCTGACGTGGTCCCATCGGGCTCATTGACCACTCCCCACATGCCGTCAGTAACCTGACGAACGGTGTCGTCCGAAAGCGGAAAGGAGACATATTTGAGGGCAGTGTCGTCCTTCAAAAGGTGGGGTGGGATCAGTGTGCCCCCATTCGCCACAGCGGCGATCATCCTCGCGAGCTGGACTGGAGTAGCCGTAACGGCGCCTTGGCCGATCGCCACCGAGATCGTTGAACCGGGGTACCATTTGTGGTGGTTCACGCGCTCGGACCATGCCTCCGAGGGGATCAAACCGGGTTCTTCGCCCGGCAAATCGATCCCTGTGCGCTGGCCCAAACCGAGGCCACTGGCGTAATAGGAGATCCGGTCGATTCCGAGCAGCTTGCCGACGTTATAGAAATATACGTCGCAGGACGCCACAATTCCTTTGTGCAGATCGACTTCGCCGTGGGCGTGATCGCAATGGAACACGCGGCCATAGAAGGTGGCTTGGCCAGGACAATAGACCGTGTAGTTCGCGGGAATGGCTTTTGATTCCAGCATCGCCGTGGCCATGACGACTTTGAAAACGGAACCAGGAGCGAGCTGGGCCTGAATGGCGCGGTTCAACAGCGGCGTTTCAGGGTCTGAATTAAGCGCTGCCCATTCCTTCGGAGAAATGCGGACGGCAAAGTCGTTGGGGTCGAATGTGGGACGGCTCACCATGGCCAGGACTTCTCCCGTGTGGGCGTCCATGGCAACAAGCGCGCCTTCCTTATTGGCGAAGTCTGCGTCAGCTACAGCCTGCAAGTCTTCGTCAATCGTCAATTGGATGGGCTTGCCAGGAATGGCATCGACGTCATCCATGGTGCGCATCACTTTGCCCACGCTATTAACGACCATGCGACGCATGCCGTCGGTTCCTTCGATCTGCTGGTCGTATTCTTTTTCGAGACCGGCTTTTCCGACGATATCGCCGGGGCGGAAGCGGTCCGGATACTTGTCGATTTCGTCCTGGGAGACCTCGCCGACGTAGCCGACCGTGTTTCCGAGCATTTCGCCGTGGGGATAGCGCCTGCGCTGCACCATCATCAGATCGAGCATCGGGAGATCGGCCCGGTGCGATTCGACGAAGGCGATGTCCGCTTCCGTGGCGGCAGGTTTGATAATGATCGGCTCAAATTTCGGCTCGCCGCGGGCTTCCTGGATCTGGTCCTCAAGATCCTCTTTGTTTATCCCAAGTCCCTCTTCGATGAGACTGAAGCTTTTTTCGTCCTGCTTCAGATTGTCACGGAGGAGAAGGATGCTGAACGACGGATAGCTGTCTACCAGGACGCGGCCCTCGCGGTCGAGCATTGCGCCGCGGGGAGCAATGATCGGAATGCTGCGGATTTGATTTTTTTCGGCGAGATCGGCGAAATGGTCCGACTGGACCACTTCCAGCTTCCAGAACCCGACAAGGAGCAGGACTACGAAAAATACCGATACGTAGGAAACCAGCGCCAGACGACCCTGGGGAATCTTTTGATCACTAACGGTCCACGGTGCCACCGAAACTCCAGCGCGACGGGCCGCAGGGCTGGCGGCAGGGGCGCGATACGATTCTCAAGTAAAACCAGTAGATGAAGATTCAAACTAACACTTGGGAGGCGCATCCGCAAGGTGCGTGTCCTTATTGCTAACTGGCTGATAGGGCAGGCGAAATTAAGCGGCTATCAATCGGAATCGGGGTTCTGCCCGAGTCGCCAAGGCGACCGTTCGCTCCATTGGTGCATTGCATCCGCGGCCCATGCGGTTGTTTTGTCCGAGTGGCACGAGGTGCACGGATTCGGAATCTTGTACTCATCCGTCATCGCGGGCGTGATGAAACGGAATGTGTGCGCGTGAACCATCGTATTTGCGGGGCCTTCCGTTTCGATGGCCGGCATGTGGCACGCCACGCATTGGCTGCCGGCGCTGCCGGCTTTGTGGTGCGTGTGCTCCTCAAGCGTCGCTGTGCGCGGACCGTTTGGTGAAGAAGGTCCGTGGCAATCGAGACAAAGCTGGTCGGCCGGCTTTCGCAATTGCGCGTGGTTGCCCGTGCCATGCACATCGTGACAATCGAAGCAGGTGACTCCGCGTCGATACATCACGCTCTGGACAAAATCGTTGCCCTGCATGCGATTTTTGTGAGCGGTGCCGTCTGGATAATAGAAGAAATTGGCTGGCTGGCCGAGTGTGTGGTCCTCCAGCTTCCAGTAGTTTGCGAGCTTCAGCCCTACGTTAAATCCCACCGGCCAATCGTAATACTTGCCTTCGATCGGATTCGACAGCGGCTGTCCTTGTGAGTGACATTGGATGCAGGTGTCGCTCGCAGCTACAAAATCCATGTGCGCCGGATTGACGATGTTGGCGCGCGTCGGATGCGCCGCGTGATCGCTACCAGGACCATGGCAACGCTCACAGCCGACGTTCCACTCGGCCACTTGTTTTGTGTGAATGTCGTATCCAACGGAATGACAGCCGTCGCATAGCGGACCTGTGGGCCGATGCATATTGTCACCCGGATAGAAAGACGCCCACCAATCGCCTCCGGTCGCCGGCACCTGGTACTTGCTCCATTTCTTGTTTACGACTTCCCATTGGACGGGCAGGGGAAAATAGTCGTCGCCGATTTTCGCGAAGTAACGCTGCTTCCAAATGCTTCCGTAGACGAAGGCAACTTGGTCTTTGGAGAACTTGTAGACGTTGTTCGTCGCGAGATCGGGAATGATTGCATCGGGATGCTGACGCAGGTCGCGGACGACGTTGGCCATAGGCGTCTTTTGCCAATGCTCGTAAATTTCTTGGTGGCATTTCTGGCACGCCTGCGAGCCGACGTAGTGTGCGGACGACGTGGTTTGAGTCTGCTGAGCCTGTTCTGTGTTCGACAACGGGCGAAGACTTCGAATGTACAGAACAACTTTCCAGGCGTCGTCTCTCCCTACTAGGTGAGGATTACCCCAGGCAGGCATTCCGGTCAGCTCGACGCCGTTTTGGATAATATAGTGGATCTCACCATCAGTCAGACCCTGAGTTTCTTCCGAGCGGAGGTCGGGCACGCGCGGATACATAGACTCGCCCACAGGCGTTTGGCCACTAGCGTCGCGTCCATGGCATGTCGAGCATTGAGCGAGAAAAATGTTGCGGCCCGCTTCCAGATTTCCAGACGTCGCCTTGAGCGGATTTTGCTCATCCCGGTCAGCTGAGGGAATGGCAAAGTCTCGAACACTGCGAGCGAACACAGCTTCAAAATGTGAAGGCACTGCCGTGGCGCTGAATCCGCGCCGGAGGAGCAAAACCCCAGCAATAATTGCGAGACCGCCGAGCACGACCAACTCCACGAGCAGCACCTTCCATATCTTCCTCATGTACCTTCCTTCCGCTGCAGGGGCGGCTCTCTGCTATTTCGTTGAAACCTGTGCAAGCGCAGCCTTAATGCCGGCAGCGATTGCGTCAGGCGTTCCTACGCCCCAGAAGTGCATAAAGAATAGACGCGGCCGCTCGTTCAGCATATGGCTGTGTAGCGCCATGACAGAAAGGCCATGCTGCTCAAGCGCGCTGATGACCGGATTCACTTCGGCCGCCGTAAGCACAAAGTCCCCTGTTGTTGCCACTTTGCCGGCGCTCGCGTCCTGGAAGTTGATCGATTCGGCCACACCCTGAGCAGGCGTGAGCTCGATCCCGTCCATCATGATGCTGTCCTTCCGCGGTACGCCAAACGCGAGCACGCCTCCGTTAAGCATTCCGTTGCGCCCTAGTGTACTGTTTACGGTATTAACCCACGCCGGTGGGGCTGACGCTGCGGAAGGCGCAGTCGGTTTTGCCAATGGCGTCTTGGAAACTGCCAACGCCCCACGCAAAGAACTCGCAAGCTGGGTCGCGGGTCCACGTCCCATGTAGTGCATGTACATCACGCGCGGAGTTTCGTCGAGCAGGTGGTTGTGTACAGCCGTAATCTCGAACCCAGCAGCACGCAGCTTTTGCATTACGGGATTGATTTCGTCCTGCAGCAACACCAAATCGCCCATCACCTTTGCGTCATTGTCGCTGCCTGAAAATGCGGCCCATGAACCCAGCGCGAAAGCCGGCTTGATAACCACGCCGTCCGCGACAACATGCAAATCGGTTCGGGGAAAACCGACCTTGTAAACATCGCCTGTTTTTTGTCCAGATCTGCCAAGGACCTGATCGATGTTGGTAGTCGTGAGGCCCTGAGATGATACGACCGTAGAGAATGCAAATACGAAAACAACCGTTACAAAAAATCGCGCTACTTTCATAATCTTCCTCCCGAATACGGCTTGCCTGCCATGCTGGGGACGAACCTATTTTCCCGAAATCGATCGGTAGAGAGCCTCGATCAACTGAATGCCGCGTTCCAGAAGTTCAGTGTCTGAAATCTTCTCCTTCGCCCAGCCATCGAGCACCGCATCGATGCCGAAGCCCTCTTTGCGGCCGAACTTCTCGTCCAAAACGTCCGCGTCGTGAATGATTTCTCCAATTACCTTTATCTTCCGGTCTTGTATGCGAAATTCCTTTCGTAACGTCTCGAAGGTGCAGTCGTCTCCTCGGTGGCCGAACCCTCCGTGAAACATGTCAAAAGGTACGGCACCGGCCGGAATTGCATCTTCGGCTGCAAAGACGAAAGAGGCCTTTTTATCAATGAAATGCTGAATCAACCACGCGGACGCCGAGCGGTCGATGCCAGGCCGTGGACGCGTCAACCAGGTTTTGCCTGCGTACTCCCGCACGTTGACTCTGGCGGTTTCCGTTTCCGGCGATAAGCCCGCCTCAACCCTCCCCAGGAATTCCTCTACTCTCTTCTGAAAAGGACTATGAAAGAAATCGACCTCGACGATCTCGAGAAACCGAGCCCTGAGGCGCCTCAAGGGGTGAGAACGACGCTCGGGTCGGCGTTGGGAAACTTGCTTTAGGGCTCGAATCAACTCCTGATACTCCCGTTTTCGCGCCTCGTCGAATCGTGCTCTCAATTGAGCCGTCGACAGATTATCGATTGCTTGAACCATAACCACGGAGGCTTCTCCGGAATGCTTGCGAACTGCTGCTGCCAGCCACTCAAGGCGCTCGAGGTTCACTGGGTTTTGGGGGAGCAGGTAGCCGGAATTTCCAAGCGGAATCGCGCCGTACCGCTGCAATTTCCGCCAGACCTCGACCCTTTGGCTCGCCGCTTTTGCCGGGAGCGTAAATGCCAGTAGCAGCCAAGCCGCACTGAATTTGTGCTTAGCTACTGTCATTTCACTTGCACGTTATATCTGTAACAGACGTGGCTGTCAATATTCGATCTCACGTATAAATCCAACATTCAGGCGATTTTCATAATCGCGTGTGATCATTCGCAACGGTATCTTCCCACCGCCCTGCCGTGGCGTGCAGGAGGCAATCATGCGAGGCATTCTGGCGGGTGTCGGGCTAGCTGCGCTTTTCATCGGTAGCGGAACGGCACAGCAATTGGCTGTACACACACTGAAGAAGACGGCGGAGTTTGATTTGCCCGGGCCGCCGGGAAAGCGTTTTGACTACCTCACCATAGACCCCGAGAATCACTACCTGTTTTCCGCACATCTTGCAGCCCGCCAGACGTACGTCATCGATCTTCGCAACAACAAAGTAGTCGCAACCATAGCGGATACGCCGGGCGTAGAAGGCGTCGAATATGTCCCAGAACTAAATAAGCTGTACACGTCAAATGCCTACGACAACACGATCGGCGTAGTAGACCTTCGTACGATGAAGGTGATCAAGAAAATACCCACCGAAAGCAAGCCCGACGGAAGCGCCTACGCCGCTCCGTTCCACAAACTCTACGTCTCCGACGAGCGCGGCAAGGCGGAAGCCATCGTTGACGTGCGGTCCGACTCTGTTATCAAAACCCTTCACTTCGACAGTGAGACCGGCATGCCGCAATATGATTCTGTGGCACGGAAAGTGTATGTGAATCTTCAGGACCTGAATATTTTCGCCGTGATTGATCCGGCCACGGATGCTGTTGTCGCTCGCTATCCTGTGCCGGGGTGCGATGGAAATCACGGGATGGCGGTCGACCCACAAGATCATCGCGCTTTCCTGTCCTGCGAAGACAACGAGCGCATGGCTGTCTTCGATCTCGACACTCACAAGCCAATCGCCTTGCTTCCGATGGCTTCAGGGCCTGACGTTATCAAGTTCGATCCGGGCCTACGCCGTATCTATGTGGCCTGCTATAGTGGCGCAATTTCAGTCTTCCACCAGGATGATTTGACGCACTATCGGAAGCTCGAGGATTTCACGGTCCCGCACGCTGTACACAGCCTGGCGGTAGATCCGGTAACTCACCGCGTTTATACGCCGGAACAAGAAGAGAACGGTCAACCTGTGTCTCGCATGGTTGTGTATGATGCGATCACCAAACCGTAAACGGTCCACTCTTGGAGTCCCTGAATGGCTTCGAATTAGCCGAAACCGCGGAGTAGAAGCAGCCGCCTACGCTTCCGGCAGAGCCGCCGGAGTAACCATCGCTGCTTGGCTGGCGAGATTCTGGCCGCAAAAACTGCAGAATTTGTCCGTGTCGAGCACTTCGCGCCTGCACTGCGGACAAGACGGGTGCAGATTGCATTTGCAATTAGGGCAGTAGTTGAACCGCGCTCCGACCTTCGTTCCGCACTGCGGACAATCGAAGGGCAATGGCTCGCGCATCACGAAATAGACGATGAATCCGAGGGCGAGATATGCGGGCATCAGCGCAATCACGAGAAATGTCCACGCGCCAGGACTCATTCCGCGGCGCTCCGCATCGCGATAGACGTAGCCAACCAGGAAGAGAACGATCGAGACTGGAATCGCAACGGCCGTGACAATACCTGCGAGCGCGAAGGGAACCAAGTGCTCCTGCTGGCTGATATCGTGAGGAGCTAATTCCCCGTGCGTCACCGCATTCGCTATCAGCACGGCCGCCAGAGCAATGATGTACAGCGCTATCATCGTCCCAATCAACCAGCGCGGCACGACCTTGAACTCTTTCCAGAAGTGAAATCTTTCGCGCTTGCGCCGGAAGCGGATCAGGCGCATGCGTTCGTTCCACGACGTTCCTATGCTCTTTGGGAAATCACTCATGACTTGTCTCGCCTCATTGCCTTTTGAAGTTCACTTAACTCGACCAATCCCTTTGACGCCGATATCTGGCGTTTTCTGCGAGCACGATCGCGCCAGCCACAATCGCCGGGAGAGCCCACCAGAGGCCGAATCCGATCTCCGGCACGAAGTGCGGCAGTGCCAGTTTCTGGCCAACCCATTGCAAACCACTCCAAACGAAGGAAGCCGAAACAGCGCCAAACAACCAGGACGCGGCGCAGGCAATCCACAGAACGCCCCGCTGAATTCGATGTTCGCGCCGCTCCTGCATGCGGAGTCCAACGCGAAACTGCGCTCTCTGGGCAAGCCCTGCGGGAGCAGGAAGTACGGTGCTTCTCAATGCGCGCAGGGCGCGGCTCGTGACGGCGGCGGACGCGCTGCAGCGCTCGCATTGGCGCAGATGCTGTTCGAGCCAGCGCCGGTCAGCATCCGCTATGCCTTCGACGAATTCCTGCGCGATCAAACGTTCCGCGCGCGAGTGAATCGCTTCCGTGTTCACGTTGTCGCTCCTGTCAGCAGCGAACGCAGGTTCTCCAGTCCTCGATACAGCCGGCTTTTCACCGTTGCCAACGGGACGCCGAGCACACCGGCAATGTCCGAAAGCGGCATGTCTTCCTGAAAACGAAGCAGGAGTACCTCGCGATGAATCACCGGGACACGATTGAGCGAAGCTTGTACTGCAGTAGCTTCTTCTTGGGTGAGGATCAAACAAAGCGGGGAAGGGCTCTCGACATCGGGCGGCTCCAGAGGTGCGTTCGAGTCCGGCTCTAAGAGCGAATCGAGACTTTGCAATTTTTTCTGCCGCTGCCAGTCGATCACGAGATGGCGCGCGATTGAGAAAAGCCAGGCGTCGAAGCGGGATCGGCCATCGTATTGATAACCGCGCTCGAGAACGCGAATCCACGTCTCCTGGAAAAAGTCTTCGGCGCGCTCTCGGCTCGCAGTCAGGTAAATCAAATAGCGAAAGAGCCTGTGCTGGTATTGCTCGATCAAACGGTCGATCACCTGGGGATCACGCCGACGCAGTCCGGCCGCCACGGCTCTCAGGTCATCGTCTATGGCCATTTTCGAGAAGTAGAGCGTCGGACCGCATATGGCGGCTATCGGCTTGCTCGCCGGGAAATTGGGCATTAGAAAGTGGAAATGAGTGTCCATCTAAAGAGGGATACGTGCAACCCTGACAAAAAGACTCATCGATGCGCAAAAAGTCGATCTCAGGCGGACTTACGAAGGCGGTCCAAAGCGGCGAAAAGAACGACGGCGACGGCGGCGCTGATCAGGGAATCGAGCAGAAGGTGAAGGCTGAAGTATGGCGCCGACTCGTTGAGCAGCGCCCGTTCCGTAAAGGCGAGCACGCACTGATGAAAATGGAAGAAAAGAAATGTGAGGACGAAGCGCGCGACTGGATGATCGGTATCGATATGCGCACCGACTGTGGACGCACCGTACCCAACGAGGGTCTTGGCAATGCCGTAGAGCCCGATAGGATTGTCATGGCTGAGGCCGTCTTGAAAAATTCCGATTGCGGCGCCAAGCAACAGCCCCGTGGCAGGATTACGCCGGCTCACGCTGAAATAGATCACGACGAGCAGCGGCAGATCCACGACGTCCGCCCAACGGCCATACTTGTGGAGAAAAGCCTGAAGAATTAAGGCAACGAAGCTGACCAGCACAACCGAACCACTGTAAAACTTGTGTACTTCGATGTTCTGCTCGGATTGCAAGCCGGTGTTTAGCATTGAGGCCATAGATTACCTGGCAGGAGCACCCTGTTGATCGGTCTTTCCGCCGGGGCTCGCGTGCGCGAAGGCGGTATTCGCGCTCGTTGCGGGAGCGGCGGTACCTTGGGCGGCAACGGGCGCGGGAGGCGGAGGCGGCACAGGGGAAACGGCGAAAGGCGTGCCGGCTTTGCCTGGCGCCAATTCTTCCTGAGTGAGAAGCACGATGACGTCTTCAAGCCGGTCCAAGCGCGCCGCCGGGCGAACTACGATCCTCTGAAACGGGTTTCCCGCTTTAGCCGACGCGACCACGCCTACAAGCAGGCCCTTCGGAAAAATTTTGTCCTCGCCGGAGGTGATGACCGTCTGTCCGACCGCAACCTTCTCATCATTCACCACATAATCCATAATCGGTTGCGGATCGCCCGTCCCCTTGATCACGCCGTGCGTGCGCGTATCGGCAAACATGGCGCCAACGCCCATGTTTTTGTCCGTCATTAACATGACTTGCGACGTGCTATGAAAGACTTCCACAATTTTCCCGACTACGCCGTCCGGAGTAATGACTGCCATATTGCGCTTCACGCGGTCCTGCTCGCCGCGGTTGATTACGAGGGTCTCGGAGGCGGGGTCGGCGCTCGCCTCAATCACCTGTGCGGCAAGCATTTGCGCCTCGGGATGCACATCGCGGAAATTCAGCAGCACCTCGAGGCGGTGCGCCTCGTTGGCTTGCGTTTCAAGCTCGCGGTTGCGCAGCTCCAACTGAGCCACTTCCGCGCGCAGATTGTCGTTTTCTATCCGTGCGTTGCGCAGGCCGATGTAGCCTGACCAGAGGCCCCCCAAACGGGAAAAGAACCACGTGCCGCCGCGCGCGGCGGGCGTGGAAGCTTCCACGCTCCAGTAGCGGATCAGGCGTACGTCATGCGCGCGCCGGATCTGATACGCGAGCAGCAGCACTTGCGCGAGCACGACTGCCGCGAGAAGAGCCAGAGGGCGGTGACGAGATAAAGCGCCAATCATTCTTAGGGCCTAACCACAAGCTCGATGCCGGAGCAAACCGGTGTCTGCATTGCATACCACACGAATCTTCGCCCAGCAGGATGCGAAAAGTACGAGCAGTGCTTTACGAGCGAAAGCCCGTTCACAGCGTTGCGACTACGGTGGGGCTGAAAGCCCCCGGCCTTCCGTTCCTGCGATTTTTCCGATCCGGCTAGTCGATCGAAACCAGCCGCAGCAGCCGAAAATCGCTGAGCATTTTCCCTGTGCCCAGCACGACTGAAGCAAGCGGATCGTCCGCAATCGAAACCGGCAGGCCCGTCTCCTCGCGAATACGTTTATCGAGATTCTTGATAAGCGCGCCGCCGCCGGTTAGCACAATCCCTCGATCGCTGATATCGGCCGAAAGCTCAGGAGGCGTACGTTCCAGGGCTACGCGAATCGCGTTCAGAATTGTCGCGATGCACTCCGAAAGGGCTTCGCGGATTTCGCTGTCGTCGATTGTGATCGTCCGCGGTACGCCTTCGATAAGGTTGCGGCCTTTCACTTCCAGCGTGAGCGGTTTCTCCAGTGGGTATGCCGACCCGATCTCCATCTTGATCTGCTCGGCCGTGCGTTCACCGACGAGCAGGTTGTACTTGCGCTTCAGATAGTGCATCACGGCTTCGTCCATTTCGTTGCCGGCCACGCGCACCGACCGGGAATAGACGATGCCGCTCATCGAAATCACGGCGATGTCCGTGGTCCCGCCACCGATATCGACCACCATGTTGCCCGAGGGCTCTTCGATTGGCAGGCCCGCACCGATTGCGGCCGCCATCGCCTGTTCAACCAGATAAACTTCACTTGCCCGCGCGCGATACGCCGAATCCTGCACGGCGCGCTTTTCCACGGGCGTGATTTCACTAGGCACGCCGATCACGATGCGCGGGTGCACCAGAACGCGCCGGTTGTGCGCCTTCTGAATGAAATACGTGAGCATCTTTTCGGTGACTTTGAAGTCTGCTATCACGCCGTCTTTCATGGGCTTGATCGCGACCACATTTCCCGGCGTGCGGCCAAGCATGTCCTTCGCTTCACGCCCGACCGCGACTACTTCCCCGCTGTTCTTATTGATTGCAACGATGGAAGGTTCGTTGACGACGATGCCTTTGCTGCGGGCAAAAACCAGAGTGTTGGCCGTACCAAGATCTATGGCAAGGTCGGAGGAAAGCAGACTGAAAACCGACCGCATATTATAGCCATTTTTATTTACCAAGTGCTTCTCCCTCAGATGTCCCGAGAGCGCCGCTGCGGCGACGCTGTGCATGGCCGGCGAGGCGCCGGTTACGGGATCACAATATCCACGCGTTTGATCGTCGTGTCGCCGCGGCGATTCTGCCCGGTTATGACGATCGTATGACTCCCGGAGGTCATCGGCTGGGTGAAATAGCGGAAATGGCCACTGGAATCAATATCTGCGACTTGCTCACCGTTGATGATCAGGATAGCACCCGGCTCGGTCCTGCCCATAACTTCCACGCTGTTTCCTTCGAGCTGGGTACCATCGATGGTAAGCAGCATATCCTGATTTTTGCCCTGCACGGCAAGCGTAAACTTGAAGACATCACTGGGGTCGCTGATCTCATTCTTTTCGTCGATCGCGCGCACGCGCCAGAAGTAATTGCCGGGGTCGAGGCCGGTTACGTCGATGGCATTGTCGGCCGTTTTGATGTCTTTCACCACGTGATTGAATATGCCTGTGGTGCTTGCCTGAAACTCATATTGTTTTGCGGTGGCCACCGGCTTCCATGAAAAGTGAACCGGATCGGTCTTGGGATCGCTTACAAATTTCGGAGCGAGGTTCAGCGGCTCGACGAGCTGAGGCGCCGCCAGCACCTGCGTCTTCGTAATATCGGGCTGTCCAGTCACGAACGAAGCGCGCTCATTCTGGCCAATCTCCGTGTGCGTTGCGCCACGATCCAGTTCCGCGCTACCTTGCGTAACGGTGATCTGTTGCTGCTGTGTAGCCGGGTCGCTGCTGACGGCGGCGTGCGAATTCGAATGCAAATCCGCAACCGCATTCTCGAAGGAGACTTCGGCCTTGGATCCGGACGTTAACC
>DATEME010000720.1:0-2469 GCA_035275865.1 Candidatus Acidiferrales bacterium
TGTGTGACGGCAAAGCGATCTTGCCGTATGCGTCCAGCTCCTGTGACAGGCTTGCCCGGCGCTGCGTCCGGCACCTGCTTTGCTGGCCCGCATTCCCCTTGGTCCCCGCCCTTCGCTCCACCGGCTCCGCTGCGTTTGCCCCTGTAGATGCCTCCGCAGTGGGCTCGTTCGCTTTGTTCGCCGGCTTCATAGCTGTCGGGTCGGAGGAGGCGCGCTCGATTGCTCTCGCGCTGGCCTCCGTCCGCCGCCCAAACTGGACGTGCAGTTTTCCCGCATCCAGCTTTCACGAAGACGCTGTCCTCTGAGTAGCGATGGAAGGGATCAGCGCGACAAGATTGACAAGCCCGAACTCGCCGTAGAGCTTGCTGGGTGGCAACGTTGCCCAACCGCAGCAGCGCCATTTCCCGAACCGGTGCGACCAGATTCGTCGCATCAACCAGCCGTCGAGTCGGTGGAAGAGCTTTCGGACGTGGGCCCGCTTGTAGTGGTGGCCCCAACCACGCACAACGGGGTTCGCCTGTTTTATCAACTCCTGAGTGCTCACCGGAGCGTTGCGCCGCGTGAGCCGGCGAATCTGATCCTTGAAGTGGCGGATCGATTTCTCCCGGGGGTACGCATACAGCGCTCCCGGTTGGGCACGAGTTCGGATCTTGCTCGTCGGCAGCCGCATGGGCCTGCCGCCGCGCTTGATCTTGTACCCGAGGAACTCGAAGCCATGCCGGACGTGCACGATCCGCGTCTTCTGCGGATTGATGCTCACGCCCAGCTTCTCCAAGACTCGACTCGCCGCCACCAGTGCGGCGCGTGCTTCGGTTGCGGACGTGCAGGTGATAACCCAATCGTCCGCATACCTCGTGAGCTGATAGCCCCTGCTTCGCATCTCCCGATCGAACGGCGTCAGAAGAATGTTGCTCAGCAACGGCGAAGCTACCCCGCCCTGCGGCGTCCCTCGTTCAGACGGGAAGAGCCGACCCGCTCCGTAACTGCCCGCTGTCAGCATGGCCTCGATGAGGCGCAGAACTCTGCCATCGGACACACGTTGGGCCACGAGCGCGAGGAGCTTCTCGTGATCCACAGACCCGAAGAAGTCCTTCAGGTCTGCGTCCACGATCCATTCCCGGCCCGCTTCGATCTCTTTCCACACTTTGCGCAGAGCGTCTTTCGTCGATCGCCCTCGCCGGTATCCGAAGTTGGCGTCATCGAACACCGGCTCGAAGATCGGCTCCAGCCGATTGAGCAGGGCTTGCTGACATACCCGATCGTAGATCGTCGGGATTCCCAGCGTGCGCCACTCGCCCGGTTTGTCCGCCTTCGCGATGCGCACCTGCCTTACAGGTTGGGGAACGTAACTGTCGGTTCGAAGCTCCTCATGCAGTCGCGCGAGGCGCTCTTCGAGCCCTTCGCCGAATGCTTCGATGCCCTCACCGTCAATTCCTCCGGCCCCATGATTGGCTCTGACGCGCTCCCAGGCGATCTCCAAGTTCTTCCGCTTGTACACCTTGTCAATCAGCGAGTGGACCTTCCTCGCTCCCGTCGGATTGATCCAGTCCGCGAGTCTCCTCGGGCGGTGATATCCGGGTCTTTCGCTCAAGGAACTTTCCACCTCACCGGCCTTGCTCATCTCGCGTTCTGTCTCTCCCCGACCGTCTTCGCCAGCTGGCTTCCCCGACCCACTCGGTCGCCATACTTCTGGTCGCGTGGCTTTCGCCGCGCCTCAGGTACTACCCAGCCGTCCGACCACTTCCAGAGCACCGCTTCTCGTTTCGCTTGCGCTTATGGAGTCGCTTCCCTCAGTGCCACCCGAGGACTCTAGAAGTTCTCCTGGGGTCACGCCCTGATCTTCCGTACCGTGCCGTCCGCAAACACCTTGGTGCGGTGGGTGAATGAGAATGCCTTCGCCCCCATAGTGCGGGCTCGACCTTGTCCCACCTTCGGCCGACCGGTTCGTCCTTGAGGTAGCCCTCATCGACTACGGCCCGGTACTTCTCCGCATACCCTTCGGATCCCACCTCGCGGCGGGCACCCTGTCCTCCGAAGCTGCTCGAGCGGTGGCTTCAGGTCCGCCTTGGCTGTCTCCGGCTTTCGCCTTCGTGCCCGTTTAGGCGTCTCCATACCTTCCTCTCACTTCGGCCAGCGAGGCATTACCCCCGCCTTTGGATACGGCGCTCCTCATTTGAGCGCCGGGGGGACTTCAACCCTCCTGATCTGGACGCTGCCCAGCGCACGCTATGCTTCCTTCTGACGCTGTTGGCCTCGCCGTTCAAGTCGAAGAGCCGGCTTGAAGCAGAGAATGCGGCGCTTCGACATCAGCTGATCGTGCTGCAACGGAAGGTGCGCGGTCGTGTCCACTTCACGAACTGCGATCGCCTGTTCTTCGTCCAGCTGTATTGCTGGTTTCCGTCAGTCCTCAAGGCCATGACAATCATTCGGCCCGAGACCCTCGTGCGCTGGCATCGTGCCGGTTTTCGC
>DATEME010000721.1:0-3618 GCA_035275865.1 Candidatus Acidiferrales bacterium
CGGCACCGTCGCGGGCTGGAACGGTATGCGCAAGCTTTCGACTACGATTCGCGTGAGGTTCTAACATGCGCCGCCTAATCTCAATCAGTCTCTTCGCTTTCAGCGCCTTGGTCGTGGCTGCGCAACAACCCCAGGCTCCCCCACCATCCGACGCCCACCAATCCTCCTCCACCATCCGCGTCCAAACCGAAGTCGTCATCGAGGAAGTCACCGTAAAAGACAAAAACCGCAACCCAATCCCCAATCTGAAAGCCAGCGATTTTGTCCTCACCGAAGACGGCGTCCCGCAAACGATCAGCTTTGTCGAATACCAGGAAGTTCCGCCGCTCGCCAGCACGCCGCAACCGCCGCCCGCAGAGAGTCCGCTCGTTCCCACGGCTCCGCCGGTCACTTCATTCCAGATCGCCCCCGAAGCCCCTGGCGACACCAAGTATCACAATCATCGCCTCGTCGCCCTGTACTTCGATCGCTCCACCATGGGCCCGCCCGACCAACTCCGTGCTCTTGAGGCCGCCCTCGATTTCATCAATAAGCAAATGGATCCATCGGTCATGATGGCCGTCATGACATACGACGGTACCGCAGTCCGCGTCATCCAGGATTTTACCGGCGACCGCGCCGAAGTCGTCGCCGCCGTAAACAAGCTCGTTGCCGCGCTCAGCGAAGGTCTCGACGAATCTTCCAACGACGACAGTGCTGCCGACACCGGCTCCTCATTCGGCCAAGACGACGCCGAATTCAATCTGTTCAACACCGACCGCCAGCTCGCCGCGCTCGAGACCGCCGTAAAAATGCTCGGCACCATCAACGAACAAAAGGCCCTCGTCTACTTCGCCAGCGGCCTCCGCCTCAACGGCCTCGATAATCAAGCCCAGCTCGTCGCCACGGAAAACGCTTCTTTGCGCTCCAACGTGATGCTCTACCCAATCGACGCTCGCGGCCTCGTCGCCATGGCCCCCGAAGGCGACGCGACCCAAGGCTCCAACGGCGGCATCGGCATGTTCAATGGCGCGACGATGCAGGCCGTCGTCAACCGCTTCCAGCAATCGCAAGACACTCTCTATGCGATTGCCAAAGACACCGGCGGCAAAGCCTTCCTCGATTCCAATGATCTTTCGCTCGGCATCAAGCAAGCCGCAAACTCGATCACCAGCTACTACGAAATCGGCTATTACCCCACGCGCACCGTCAAAGACGGCCGCTTCCGCCGCGTAAAAGTATCACTGCGCGCCGGCATCGATGGCGAACTCTCCTATCGCCAGGGCTATTACGCCGATAAGGAATTCGCGAAATTCAACGCAACCGACAAAGAGCGCCAGCTCGAAGATGCGCTCATGCTCGATAATCCGATCACCGAAATCAATCTCGCTATGGAAGTGAACTATTTCCAGCTCAACAGCGCCGAATATTTCGTCTCCGTCGACGTAAAAATCCCAGGCCGTGAACTCGCTTTGGCCAAAAAAGGCGGCGCCCAAGAGACGCTCATGGATACAATCGGCGAGGTGAAAGACGACTTCGGTAATACGATCCAGAATTTGCGCGACAAGCTAAATATCAAAATGGATCAGGAAACGGCCGCGCAACTCGCCACGCATCCGATCGAATACCACACCGGGTTCACGCTCTTGCCCGGCAAATATTCCATCAAATATCTCGTCCGCGACAACGAAACCGGCCGCATCGGCACCTATCAATTGCCTTTCAACATTCCCAATCTGAACAAGCAATTAACGGAAGTTCCGATCAGCTCTGTCGTGCTGAGTGGCCAGCGCGAAGCCGTTACGGATTCCATCTATAACGTGAAACAGAAGATCGACGCGACAAACGTCGATCCCCTGGTCCTCAATGGCGAAAAGCTGATTCCCAGCGTCACTCGCGTGTTCAGCAAAGCTCGCGACCTCTACGTCTACGTTCAGGCCTACGAACACACCGATGTTACGCCGGTTCCCATCGTTGCTTATGTAGGTTTGTACCAGGGCCAAACGAAGGTTTTCCAAAGCGCGCCGCTCGCCGTCGTCGAACAGACGCAAAATAGAGCCAAGGCCGTCCCGATTCGCTTCGATGTGCCGCTCGATAAAATCGCCGCCGGCGCTTACGATTGCCAGGTCACAGTTCTGGACCCGTCCGCGCAAAAGGCGGCGTTCTGGCAGGGCCGCATCGTCGTAATCCCGTAGGCGGAACAGCCACTGGCCGTGTAGTCGGGCGTTCTGCTTTAGGTTTGTTAACAATACGGCCGCCGTTTGCTGCCTAATTTCTTTGCGTCACATCCTGCCGTTTCAAGAGTGTTATTAGGTGGAGGATCTCTGAATCGCTAGTTCGCAAAACGCAATCGAAGCTCAGCCGGAGGCCACAAAAAGAAATAATCCTTCCTAAACCCCACAAAAGCCCTATGCTACATCGCTCGCAATCCGCGGAATCACGGCGTGCAATAGCGATACAAAATCCGCCCGCACACGATTGCCGGTCTCCATCACCTCGGCGTGATTAATCTCCTGATCCATGATCCCTGCAGCCATATTTGTCACGCACGAAATCCCCAGCACGCGAATTCCCATGTGCCGCGCCGCGATCACGCTGGGCACTGTCGACATACCTATCAGATCCGCCCCGATCGTCTTCAAAAACCGAATCTCCGCCGGCGTCTCATAACTCGGCCCGCACAACGCCGCATATACACCTTCACGCAATTTAATTCCAAGCCGCCTCGCCTCTTCAGCCGCCATCTCGCGATACGGCTTGTAATAGGCTTGAGTCATATCCGGAAATCGCGGACCAAACCGCTCATCGTTCGGCCCCATCAGCGGATTTGTCCCCTGTAAATTGATGTGATCGCGAATCGCCACTAGCGCGCCTTGCCCGTACTCGATGTTGATCGCTCCCGCCGCATTCGTAACGATTGCCGCTTTAATCCCCAGCTGGAAGAAGACACGTATCGGGAACGTGATCTCTCGTGCCGAATATCCTTCGTACAAGTGAACGCGCCCCACCATCACCGCCAGCGGCACATCGCCGTGCTTGCCAATCACGAACGTGCCTTCATGCCCCTGCACGGTCGAGCGCGGAAATGCGGGAATTTTCGCATAGGGAATTCGCGTCGCTTCAGTCAGGCCGTCCGCCAGCCCGCCGAGTCCCGAGCCCAGTACCATGGCCACTCGCGGGCGCAGCCTCGTTTTAGAAAGCACAAATTTCGCAGCGCGTTTGGCCAGATCGAAATCCCTCGATCGCGGAAGCCCTGCGCCTTTCGATCCGGTCATTTCAGCATTACCCCCACGAGCGATGCGGACATCAGATTCGCCATCGTTCCCGCCAGCATCGCGCGAACGCCCAGTTTCGCCAGTTCAGATTTTTTGTTCGGTGCAAGCGCGCCGATTCCGCCGATTTGAATTCCGATCGAGCTAAGATTCGCAAACCCGCACAATGCAAACGTCGCAATCGTAAACGACCGTGGATCGAGCGCACTCGCCATCGGTCCGAGCCGCTGAAATGCCACCAGTTCGTTCGTTACCATTCGCAGACCGAGCAGATTTCCAATCGTGTGGCAATCCTTCCACGGCACGCCGATCACCCACGCAATCGGCGAAAAGATCCAGCCAAACACCTCTTCAATACTCGAAGGAA
>DATEME010000722.1:0-3234 GCA_035275865.1 Candidatus Acidiferrales bacterium
TAGAACAGATCGAGCGCCGCTACGATGAAATGACTCACGAGCTGTCTTCGCCAGCCATCCTCGCGGATTCGGCGCGTTATCAAAAGCTTGCCAAGACGCATGCCGATCTTGCCGAGATCGTGACGAAATTCCGCGAATGGAAAGAGATCGATAAAGGCTTGCAGGGCGCGAAGCAACTGTTTGCCGAGGCCGACGATCCCGAAATGAAGCAGATGGCACACGACGAAGAGCGTGACCTCACCGCACGCCATGAATCCGTCGAGCGCGATCTGAAGCTCCTTCTCATTCCTAAGGACCCGAACGACGAAAAAAACGTCATGATCGAGATTCGCGCCGGAACGGGCGGCGATGAAGCCGCGCTCTTCGCAGGCGAACTTTTCCGCATGTATTCCCGCTACGCCGAATCGCAGGGCTGGCGCGCCGAAGTTCTCGAGAGCTCGCCCGCAAATGTTGGCGGCGTAAAGGAAATCGTCGCCGCGATTCAAGGCAACAAAGTCTATTCCAAGTTGAAATACGAAAGCGGCGTCCATCGAGTGCAGCGCGTTCCGGCCACCGAGCAACAGGGCCGCATCCACACGTCCGCTGCCACAGTGGCCGTCCTTCCCGAAGCCGACGAAATTGACATCAAAATCGAACCGAAAGACCTGCGGATCGATACCTTCTGCTCGTCGGGCCCGGGCGGCCAGTCGGTGAACACGACCTATTCCGCCGTGCGCATTACGCACATCCCCACTGGCCTTGTCGTTTCGCAGCAGGACGAAAAATCACAAATCAAAAACCGCGCGAAGGCCATGCGCGTGCTTCGTTCGCGCCTCTACGAAATGGAGCAGTCGAAGCAGCACGAAGCGATCGCGGCCGAACGCCGCGGCCAGATTAAGACCGGCGACCGCTCGGAAAAAATCCGTACGTACAATTTCCCGCAAAATCGGGTGACCGACCATCGCATTAATTTCACCCTTCACCAGCTCGATCAAGTGATGGAAGGAAAACTCGGTCCGCTTGTTGACGCGCTCGTCACCCATTTCGAATCCGAACGCCTGAAACAGGAACTCGGCGCGGAAGACAAAGGCAATGCCAACGAAAATGCGGCCTGAGGCTTTCTGTGGCACAGCCACTCTTGGCTATGGATTTGTGCTCCATAACGCGATTTCCGGGATGCTAGGCATCAATGCAAGCGCGCGATATTCTAAAAGAGGGCATTAACCGCCTCGAATCCACCTCCATCCCCTCGAGCCCACTCGCCGCCGAACTTCTCCTCATCCATGTGCTCGGCTGCGACCGCACTTGGCTCTACGCGCATCCCGAAGACCCGCTCGATTCCGCCACGGTGGAAAACTATTTCGCTCTGATCGCGCGCCGCGCTGACGGCGAGCCGACGCAATACATCGTCGGCCGGCAGGAATTCTGGGGCCTCGAATTCGAAGTCACGCCCGCCGTCCTGATTCCGCGCCCGGAAACCGAACACATCATCGAAGTCGCTATCGAACGACTCGGCGCGGCAAAGCGCAATGCCGATTTGCGCATCGCGGATGCCGGCACAGGCTCGGGCTGCATCGCTGTAGCGCTAGCCAAAGAATTTGCAAAAGCGCAAATCACTGCCACCGATATATCGCCCGCGGTGCTGGAAGTCGCAAAACGCAACGCGATCCGCCACAACGTAGAAACGCGAATTCAATTTACAGAAGCAGACCTTTTACAGCCGAAACTCCCGCATCAAGAATCTGGCCACTCGCCACTAGCCACCCGTCACTCTCTTCATTCCCACAGACTCTTCGATCTCATCGCCAGCAATCCACCCTACATCGCCAATTCCGAAGCCGCGACACTCCAGCGCGAAGTCCGCGAACACGAGCCCCAAATCGCGCTATTCGCCGGCCCAACGGGCCTTGAAATCTACACCCGCCTGATCGAACAAGCTGAGTCACACCTCAAGCCGCGCGGTCTACTGATCGTCGAATTAGGTTACGGTGCAGCCGAACGCGTTCGCGAAATGATCGGTGCGCGCTCCGCATGGCGCAAAGTAATCGTCATCAATGATCTCGCCGGAATTCCCCGTGTCCTCGCGGCGGAATTTCTGCCGCACGAATGAAGACATCGCAGCGAATTGTCATTCCGAGGACAACAGGCCAGAGAAATCTGCTTTCCCTAGGGTCATTCATAGGCGTTATATTCTCGAAGAGCGCATCATTGCTTCTGTGCTTTTATGGCTCTTATGCCGAAGCTAGCCCAATTCCGCGCAAAGCATGATTCTGACGGTCCGCTGCCGCCGGATTCCGCAATCCTGCACGTCGATATGGACGCGTTCTTCGTCTCCGTCGAACTACTCTCGCGCCCTGAACTGCGCGGCCTCCCCGTAATCGTCGGCGGCCGAAGCGATCAGCGCGGCGTCGTCACGTCGGCAAGCTACGAAGCGCGCCGCTTCGGTGTTCATTCAGCCATGCCACTGCGAACGGCCGCGAAATTGTGTCCTAAAGGCGTTTTTCTCGAGAATCAACACGATCTCTATAGTGAGTGGAGTGATCGAGTCGCAAAAATCCTGGGGAAATACTCGCCCATTGTCGAAATGGCTTCGATCGACGAAGCCTACGTGAATCTCCGCGGCACCGAACGTCTCCTGGGTCCACCGTTCGCCGCATCGCACAAGTTGCTCACGGACATCACGTCTAGCACGGGCCTACCGTGCTCCGGCGGACTCGGTTCTACTCGCCTAGTCGCAAAGGTCGCGAGCGACCAGGCGAAGCCCCGCGGCTTGGTTTGGGTCCCCGCAGGCAGCGAAGAACAATTCCTCGCCCCGCTTTCCGTCCGCCGCATTCCCGGAATCGGCAAAGTCACCGAAGCAGCCCTCAACAAACTGGGGATCGAAACCGTCGCGCAACTGCAAACACAAACTCTCGCTTGCCTGGAAGCCGATTTCGGCCGCTGGGGCACGGCCCTCTATCGCAAGGCGCGCGGCATCGATTCCTTCGAATTTTTCTATGACGCCGAGCCGAAGTCCATCTCGCACAATCAGACCTTCGGTGAAGACACACGGGACCGTGCGCAACTCGAGGCCACGCTCAGCTATCTCTGCCAGAAAGCCGCCAAGCGCCTCCGCGACGCTGCTTTGCATGCGCGAACCATCACGCTCACCTTACGCTTCAGCGATTTCAAGACGATCACGCGCAATCACACGCTCTCCGAACCTTCCGATCTCGATGCCGTAATCCTGAACGTGCTCCGCGATCTTTTCGCCGG
>DATEME010000723.1:0-1466 GCA_035275865.1 Candidatus Acidiferrales bacterium
ACGGCGCCAGCCGCGACATCTCGGCCCAGGCGCGCCTGAACCTCTTTTAGGATGGCGCGGCCGTATGCGTCTTCGCCGAGGCGAAGAATGGAGAGCAATACGGCTTGTTCAAAAGCGCCTAGAGTGTCGGCCATCGCGATGACTACATTGTAGGCTTTAAATTATCATTGTCAAGACCTTCTGGGGCAACTTGCAGCAGCGTGTTGTAGCAACGTGAATTTGTCACCCTAACGGCAACATAAAAATGTCACCCCCCTGAAGCGTTGGTGTGCTCCAGGCGGGTGTCGCCGTAGAACAGGGACACCCGGCCGTCGAGAGCCTGATAAAGCTGGACGGTGGCGCCAGCGAAGCTGAAACGCCGCTGCTGCGGCGGGATCTGCAAGCGCCGTCCTTCCCACTGCACGACGTTGTCGTTGCTGACCACGCGGTCGTGCCGGAAGGCGCAGACGCGCGTGAGATCTTTGGGAGCGCGACGCCAGGCTTTAGCCGTTTCGCGCGGCGCACGCGCGAAGCGGCGGTTGTAGTCGGCAATAAAGCGGTGGAGCACGCGGTTGGCGGAATCCCAATCGCAGGCGCCCGCCAAGCGCAACTCACTGCACAAGCGATCCTGCAGCACACCCCACAGGCGTTCGACGCGGCCTTTCGCCTGCGGACTTTGCGCGGCGATAAAGGTGATGCCGAGTTCGGCGAGCGCGCGGCCGAACTGCGTGGGCTGACGCTGGCCAGCGAGTTCTTCTTCAAGCGTCCAGGAGTCATCGTTACGAACGAAGATGCCGCTGCGATCGCCGTAAAAAGCCGTGGGCACGCCGAAGCGACGGAGCACGCTCTGGAGCAGGTGGAAATAGCCTTCGGTGGTTTCCGACAGGAAGAACTGTGCGGCGAGGATTTTGCCGGTGGCATCGTCCTGCATGCCTAGAGCAGTAAGGTGCGGACCACGACCTTCCAGCCAGTCATGCGGAGAGCCGTCGAGCTGCACAAGTTCCCCTTCGCGAGCGACGCGCAGGCGGCGCTGGCGATGCGCCGGGGCACGGCGTTTTCGTGGCGAACCAAGACCTTCCTTGCGGAGTAAACGGCGGAGGGTCTCGCGGCTAAGGTGAAAGCCTTCGACCTCGTTGAGTTTTTCCGCAAGGTGATGGTCGTTGAAGCCAGCGTATTGCGAGCGGGCCAAGCGCAAGAGGGCCTGGCGGGTGCGCTCGGGCAGGCGACGGTGGCTGGGCCGGCCGCGGTTGGCGTGTGCCAGCGCCGCCTCCCCGCCTTCGCGCAAACGTTTCTTCAAGCGTTTAATATGGCGCACGCTCAGGGAGAGCAGTTCGGCGGCGCTGGCACACGCCATGTCTCCCTTGATGCATCTGCTGATCACGCTCACTCGCTGCAGTTCCTTCTGACTCAACGTGAATGTCTCCTGTCTCATGGGATGACATTTTCACGTTGCTGTTCAGGGGTGACAGAATTATGGAGCTAAGACA
>DATEME010000724.1:0-1506 GCA_035275865.1 Candidatus Acidiferrales bacterium
ACTAGGCGACAGGCGAGAACCTGTTGGGCTCGGGAACAGCGTCGGCAGTAATGCCGACGCTGCTCTCACTTTCAAAGCGGTGCACGGTCGAGTGGGAAATGAGCCACTCGACCGTGCGGCTCGGGAACGGGAGCTCGATGCTGTCACCGAACTCCACTGCGTGGTCTCTGTCGCCAGAAAACCGATTCGAGGCAAGCCCTTTATTCGGTAGCAATTAGAGCGAAGCGGACATCGGGGGCGCCCCCGCAGCGAGCAGCGCGTCGACCTCGTCACCGCTCAGCTCGCCGCGCTCGCTCAGCGTCTCAGCCACCCGCTCGATCGCGTCCCAGTGCTCACGCACTAGCAGCTCAGCCTCGCGCCTGACGGGAGCCATCATGCCGCCGCCGACGGCGTCGAGGTCGCGCATGGCATTGAACAGGTCGGTCCGCCAGATAGTTTCCCACAACCCTGCGCGCTCCTCTCTCGGCCGGCGTGCTTTTCGGTGCGCCGACGCCGAACCAGAAACTCCCTTGATGGAACTCGCGCCGGATTAAAAGTCCTCTTGAAGAATACGAACGCGTCGTAAAAGAGGGCCTACTTGTCAAGTCGAATGGCTATTTGCCCGAAGAGACACCAGCGCGAGTGTCGCGCCACAGCTCAATCACACTGCCGACTGAGCAACCCGCGTAGGCGAGGCTCTTCGGGCGGCTTTGCCTCCGTCGGGAGCCGGATGAGCTCAATTGCTGATCCACGGCTCTCAATTGAACCAAGATGAATACCCTGCCGTTTCGTTCGATCACCGCGTGGGCACGGGCGAGCAACTTCCAAAGCCGACGCTTTCTGAGTTCGCAGTGGTTCCCTGACAGAGCAACGTACGCGCAAACCAATTCCCGCGCTCCGTCAGTTGTGCTGAACCAAATCGATGATTTGTGGTCACCGTCAACATTCCATCTCGCGCGAGATCGGCAGTCGTCATGCCGGATACTGCCTTGCCACCTGGTGGCCCATGCCAAGCTCCGTGTTTCTTGTGGAGCCCACCCGCGTTGAAGCAGGCGACCAGGGCATTTCGTTTGGCAGGCGATAGAATTGCGATCGGCGCGGGCGGCTCGCTGGGCGCGAGCAGCAACAAGCGCGCAGGAGAGATCAGCTCGTTCTGGGAAGCAGGGCCCACGGCACTGTCTTGAAGTGTGGTCATTTTTGTCCCTCCGGAGAATGGGCGAAAGTTCAGCCGGCGACTTCACGGTTGGCAAAATACAGAAGACTTCGGCGGCAGCGAGTTGCAAAAATGTACGTTCAACAGAAAAGGAATATCATTCACATATCATCAACAGCCTATGAACAAGATCACTCTGCCGCTGCGCCCCCGATCAGCGTGATGAACTCGCCCCGCCTTGTATGTCGGGAAAGGAGCATTGTGAGGGGTGACAGGGGCCGAGTCGTCATGGTTCAGCCCCCGTCGTGACTGGAAGCCCGCAGCCGCCTCGGATGTGAGACCGCGAATGAGCTTGGTGCTCCAGTCGCTTCTTC
>DATEME010000725.1:0-2369 GCA_035275865.1 Candidatus Acidiferrales bacterium
TCTAGGCCCTTTTCCAGATTTCACTGGAAAAGGGAGGTTCGCTTCGCGAACAGCTAGCAGAGACCGCTGCGAATCTGGCTAACCATCGGGCATGACCACACAACCCGATGACCTTTCTCAATACTACGCCGAGCTGTTGGAGGGGATCTACGATTGCGTGGATCGTATTGTCCTCAATGCCTTTTTCCCCATGGGGCAGACCGGCGGCGGCATGCGCAGCTGGTGGCGCAGCCTGCACGGTGACGACGCGCAACTGGATGACAAGCATCTGCGTGAGATGGCAGGGACATTCTCCCGCCGCTTGCACGCCTTCTGCGCCAAGCAAGGGATTCCGATCGTCGAGGCACAATCCGGGGAGCGAAAGCACGAGCTCGCCGAGCCGCACGTGCCCAAGGATCCGACATTTCGCGGCTTGTTCCTGGTGATCACCGGGAATGCGCCGGCGCCGATCTGGGAAGTCGAACACAATGCCGCTGGGCAGATTACTGAGATTCGCCACCGCAAGAACTGGCCGTTCGTCAAGCATTACTACTTTCACATCATGGATCGCGAGTGGGGGCATGTGACGATCCGCATGTGCGGCTATCCCCCCTTCGGTGCCCAGCTGATCTTGAACGGCCACGAGTGGGTTGAACGCGAGGCCCGGCGCAAGTGCCTGACAGCGGTCAAGGACGGCAACTGCTTTGTCGAGGGCAGTGATTTCGACGCGGTCAACCGCTTAGCAGCGAAATTGCAGCGCCCAGAAACCATCGGCCGCTTACGCGAGCTATGCGAGCGGTGGATCTACTCTACCTGCCTCTGCTTTGCGCTCGTCCATGAGGAGCAAAAGCGCAGCGCCTTTGCGTATCAGTATTCGGTGTTTCAGTTGGAGCTCAGTCGCAATCTCTTGTTCTTGCGCGGAACAACGATGAACGAGGTGTACCAAAAGCTCATCGACCGTACGCGCGCGCCTTTGGATCTGAAGCAGGTCAAGACCATCTTCGGCTTCTCGCATCGCCCGCACAAGAGCGCAAAGCGGGGACGCGAAGCGGTCCAGGTGGTCAAGGCCGTAGAGGCGCACAGCTATGACTTGACCGTGTTCAAGGTGAAGTGGGGGAACCTGACGCTGAAAATCTACGACAAGGGCGGACGCGTGCTGCGCGTCGAGGTGGTCGCCCACAACGTCAAGGATTTGCGCGCCGGCAAAGTCCTGGACAAGTTATCCGAGTTGCTCAAACGCATGCGCGAGATGCTCGTCAGATTCCTGGGTACGGTGCAGGCCGCGCACGTTGCGTTCCTGGACGGAGGCGCCTTTGAGCGTTGGAGCAAGCCAACACAGCGCGGCACCCGGCGATTGGCGGGCATTGATCTCAATAAAGCTCGCAACCGTCACGTGGTCGACGCGGTGGTCGCGCTCTCCACGCGGCCAGGCGGCTTCACCTTAGCGCAGCTGGCAGAAGCCGTGCAGCAGCGCGCAGGCCGTTCTGCCAAAGCCTATTCCTCACGCAATGCCGCCTACGATCTGGCAAAACTGAAGGGCAAGAAGCTCGTCCACCGCGTCAAGGGGTCGCGTCGTTACAAGGCCGATCCGTCCGGCGTCCGGGCCATGTGTGCCTACCTCATCCTGCGCGACAAGGTCATCAAACCGCTGCTTGCCGGGGTTGTGCGTCCCTTCGGTCGAGCGCCAAAGAACCAAAGCCCGGTCGATCAGCACTACGTCCGGCTCCGCGAGGAACTCAACCGAACCTTTGAAACCATCGGCCTTGCGGCGGCTTGAGAAATTCGCAAGACAGCGACAACATGTTGGCGTTCGTTGTTCGATTAGCGCCTAACACGTGCTTCTCAAGCTGATGCGCCAAACAATCTTCGAATGGCCGGTAGCCATTCCCCTGTCATCGTGAATTCCAGGCCAAGCCGGGCGCCGCAGGCGAGCGCGAGCATTGTGATGGGCGCGGAGAGGGCAAGCGTGGAGAACGCGGACAGGCCCTGGCCGATGGTGCATCCCATCGACATGATTCCGCCCGTGCCCATCAGAAGCGCGCCGAGCATGTGACGCTTCAGCTCGCGCGCATCGTCGCACGCTTCCCAACGAAATCCCCTGGCGAGCAACGCTGCCATGAAGGAGCCCAGGACGACGCCTGCGACCGAGCCGATCGCAAAGTCAGCCCGCGTCCCGGAAAAGGTCCCGATGTAGAGAAGGCTGTTGCCCAGCGGAGCAACGAAGGTCAGGGAAGCAACGCGCGCAGGATCGAAGTCGTCATTGGCGAGCCATCCGGTGGCGAACCAGCCGAAGGCAACGGCCGCTCCGACCGCAAGGCCCGAGAGCAGCAGCCGAGGCGACTGACAAGCCGCCCATCCGCGAGCAACCAGCTACCCAGTGCAACAGCCAG
>DATEME010000726.1:0-1111 GCA_035275865.1 Candidatus Acidiferrales bacterium
GGTTGTAGTCGACGAGCCAGGTGTCGAGGTCGGTCTGCAACGCGTCGATCGCCTGGTAGATCTTCTTGCGGAAGGCGATCCGGTAGAATTCGTCAAGGACGGTGCGATGGAAGCGCTCGCAAATACCATTGGTTTGCGGGCTTTTAGTCTTGGTGCGGCTGTGGTCGATGTCCTCGACGGCGAGATAGAGCTCGTAATCGTGGCTCTGGGTACCGCAAAACTCGGTGCCGCGATCGGTCAGCACGCGCGACAGACGGATGCCGTGCTCGTCGTAAAACGGCACCACCCGATCATTGAGGATCTCGGCCGCGGTGATCGGGGTCTTGCGATCGTAGAGTTTGGCAAAGGCGACTTTGGCATAGGTGTCGATAAAAGTCTGTTGATAGACCCGCCCGACGCCCTTCAAGGTACCGACATAGAAGGTGTCCTGCGCGCCGCAATAGCCGGGGCACTCGCTGTCGAATTCGCCATGCGCCTCCTTGTCGGCCTTGGCCTTCTCGAGCGCGGTGATCTGCGTTTCGGTGAGCAGGATGCCTTCCTGTGCCACCTTGGCTTCGAGCGCCTTCAGGCGGTGTTTCATCGAGGTCAAGTCGTGACGCTGCCAGACGCAGCGCACGCCGGCGGGCGAGATCGACAGACCCCGCCGCTTCAACGCCTCCGACACGCGCACCTGGCCCCAGGCTGGCTGATCGATCGCCAGAGCGACCACCGCCTGTTCGATCTCGATCGGTGTGCGGTTCTTTAGGATTGGCTTGCGGCGGCTGATCTCCTGCAATGCCAGCTCACCACCTTTGTCGTACAGCTCCTTGAAACGGTAAAAGCTGTCTCGGCTGTACCCCATCATTTTACAGGCTTGGCTGACATTGCCGAGCTGCTTGGCCAGCTCCAATAACCCCACCTTCGCCCGAATGATCTTTTGCTCTTGCGTCATGTCGTGATCTCCGTCCCGCCGAAAGGCGGGTCGCGGTCCCAGCTCGGGGTGAGAACCGCGCCCCGCCCTCCGGCTCACTTCGGAAAATCAACAACGTTTGTCAGATTAAGTCCAAGCTATTACACCAAAGTGGTCGGCATCAGCGTCAGTTCGGTGCAGCGCATCTGGCGCGCGCACGGG
>DATEME010000727.1:0-6518 GCA_035275865.1 Candidatus Acidiferrales bacterium
GACGATATTCCGCAAAACCTTCTCGATAAAGCCGATTGCGTGATTGTCATTCCCTCGGTTCTTAAGGGAGCCTTTGTCGTAGGCGCAAGCTATGGCCGCGGCACCATGACGTGCCGCAGCGGAGACGATTTCCAGGGCCCCTGGGGAGCCCCGACGATGATGGCGCTCGAGGGCGTCAGTTTCGGATTCCAAATCGGCGGGCAGGCTACGGATTTCGTTTTGCTCGTGATGAACCCGCGCGGGGCCGGCTCGATTCTTACAAGCAAGGTGAAACTCGGCGGCAATGCATCCGCCTCAGCGGGACCGGTGGGCCGCAACGCCGAGGCCGACACCGACGCCACCATGCGCGCCGAAGTGCTCACGTATTCCCGCTCCCGCGGACTATTCGCTGGAGTATCGCTCGAAGGCTCGACTCTGCGGCCCGATAATGACGCGAATGCGCGCGTCTACGGCTCGCGCATCAATGCAAAAGATATTGCCCTGCATGGAAAAGTACCCGTTCCTTCATCTGCGAAACTCTTGATCGAAACGCTCAACCAGCACAGCCCCAAGAATCGTTCCAGCCACTAGCGCAAACCGGTTCCCGCGCGGCAATCAAGCCGCTTGAAGGAATGACTTGACTTTAAGCGAAATATGACTTATAGTCGTATTTGTCTTTAGGTCAGGTCATAGGGAATTATCATGGCACCCGCAGTCCCAACTACTCGACGGTCCGCCTCCCCGGCGCACGGTGGTCGCCGCGAGAGGCGCCGCACGGAAACCCGCGAACGCATCTTTCGCGCCGCCCTCGATCTTTTCGCCGAGCGTGGCTTCATGGAAACCACGGTAGAGGACATCACCGAAGCGGCCGACGTCGGCAAGGGAACCTTCTTCAACTATTTCCCGACGAAGGAGCACGTGCTGGCGACTTATGGCGCCGAGCGGCTGGCAACGGTGGAACGCGCGCTACAAGAAGCAAAAAAAGGCGACCGGCCCGTGATGGACGTGCTGCGCGATCTTGCAACCGGCATCGCCGGCCAGGCCGCGGAAAGCCCGGCGCTCGTGCGCGCGATTTACGCGGCGCACGCGTCGTGCACGGCGGTTCGTGACGAATTGCAGACGCGCATGCATACCGCGCGGCGCCTGCTGGGCCAGATTTTTCGTCTCGCGCAACAGCGCGGTGAGGTGCGGCGCGACGTTTCGCCGATGGTGCTCGCGCGCCTCGTGCAGACCGTCTTTCACGGCGTGATGGGATCGTGGGCATTGAATCCGGCGGGCTCATTGCGCGGCACGGCCGAGGAAATATGGGATTTATTGTCCCCGGGATTGGCATCGCTTTCGCCGGAACACGCACCATCGCGCGGCAAAAATTCGCGCGAATGAATTGTGAACGTGAAATGAACGGCTTCACAAACTCGTATTGTTCAAAGGAGATTGCTTCTTATCTGAGTCTTATCGGGTCCGGTGTTCATCCAAATCGTACTGAGATCGGAGGGGTTGTGATACGCCGAAAGTCGTTTGGCATCTTGCTGGTGATGGCATTTGTGATGATGGCAGCCCGTGCAAAAGCGCAAGGCGCACAAAGCAGCATGACTTCCAGTCAGTCAGGTGGTTCAACCGGGGCTGCGGCGCCGGCCGGCGGATCCTATTCCGGCTCGGTGCCGACGCAGGCTGTTCCCGGCGTGCTGCCGCTTTCACTGCAAGACGCGATCGACCGCGGCCTGAAGCAGAATTTGGGATTGCTGCTTTCGAATTCGGACGTCAATTCCGCTGCCGGTCAGCGCTGGCAGCAGTTGGCCGCGATCCTGCCGCATCTGAGCGTGTCGCCATACGTCCAGGTTTCGCAAGTGAACCTCGCTGAATTCGGATTCTCTTTCAGCGCGCCCGGATTTACGGTTCCGACTATCGTCGGCCCATTTTCCTATTTCGACGCCCGCGCGAATTTGTCCGATTCGGTTTTCGATTGGAGCGCGATCAACAACACGCATGCCGCAAGCGAACGGCTGAGTGCGGCGCGGCACACGTATCAGGACGCGCGCGATCTCGTCGTGCTCGCGGTGGGTTATGCGTATTTGCAAACGATCGCGTCCGAAGCGCGCGTCGATACGGCGCAGGCGCAAGTCGACACGGCCCAGGCTCTTTACAATCAGGCCGCCGATCAGGTAAGTGCCGGCACGTCGCCTCAGATCGATGAACTGCGCGCGCAAGTGGAATTGAAAACGCGCCAGCAGCAGCTCATCGCGGCGAAGAACGACGTTGAGATCCAGAAACTCTCTCTCGCGCGTACGATCGGCCTTGCGCCCGGCCAGCAGTTCAATCTCACGGATAAGTCGCCTTATTCGCCCTTCGAGGGAATGACAGTCGACGAGGCGCTCAAGCGTGCCTACGCATCACGTTCCGATTTTCAGGCGGACATGGCGGACGTTCGCGCCGCCGAGTACTCGAAGCGCGCCGCCGAAGCCGAGCGCTATCCCACGCTTGCAATGACGGCCGATTACGGCGTCGCCGGGCGGCATCCTTCGACGAATTCGCACGGCGTCTTCGACTTTCGCGGCACGCTCAACATTCCCATTTTCCAGGGCGGCAAAGTGCGCGGCGACGAAGCTGTTGCCGATGCGCAACTCCAGCAGAGCCGCGACCGGCTCGAAAATCTGCGCGGGCAAATTGACGCGGACGTTCGCACTGCGCTGCTGAACCTGCAATCGGCGCAAGACCAGGTGAACGTCGCGCAAAGCAACATCGCCCTCGCGCAGCAGACGCTGGCGCAGGCCCGCGACCGCTTCTCCGCCGGAGTGACGAATACGGTCGAAGTCGTGCAGGCCGAAGAAGCAGTGGCGTCAGCGAATGAAAACTACATTTCCAGTTTGTATTCCTACAACTACGCAAAAATTTCTCTCGCCCGGGCATTGGGTATGGCCGAAGCGGGCGTGAAAGAGTTCTTCAAATAAGGATGGTAAGAGATGGCACCGAGAGCAGACGTGGAACAGGAACCAGCGCCCAATACGACAATTTCCGAGACTCACTCCGCGGTACAGGCGGCGCCGCGCAAACGCGGCTTCTTTGAATCGCGCCCGCACGCGCGATTGATCCTGATCGTCGCGGTTATCGCGGTCGCGATCGCCGGATTTTTCCTTTACCGGTATTTCTCGAGTTACGAATCCACGGACGATGCGCAGATTGACGGCCACCTGATGCCGATCAGCGCGCGTATCTCCGGTTACGTCACGAATGTCTACGTGAACGACAATCAGTACGTCACCGCCGGCACGGTGCTCGTTCAGATCGATCCCAAGGATTATCAGATCGCGCTCGATCAGGCTGAGGCCGACCTCGCCAGCGCAAGAGCGACAGCTCAGGCGCAGAACATCAACGTGCCGATCACGACCGAGACCACGTCGAGCCAGGTTTCCGTCGCGCAGGCAAACGTGGAAAACGCGCAGGCCGGCATAACTGCCGCGCAGCAGCAATCGGATGCCGCGCAAGCGCAACTCGCTGAGGCGCAGGCGAACAACGTTAAGGCGCAAAACGATCTGAATCGTTACAAGGATCTCGTCGCCAAGCACGAGATCTCCGAACAGCAATACGATCAGGCCGTGGCGGCTTCGAAGGCTAGCGCGGCTTCTGTGGCTGCCGCACAAGCCTCCGCTGCGGCGGCAGGTCAGCAGGTGACGCAGGCGAAAGCGAAATTGGCTCAAACGCAGGCGGACCTCCGCTCCGCGCAAACCGCGCCTCGCCAAGTCGCCACCACCAGAGCGCGCGCTCTTTCCGCCGCGGCTGTGGTTCAGCAGAAGCAAGCGGCTGTCGATCAGGCGCAGCTCAATCTCCAATATACGAAAATCATCGCGCCCGTCGATGGCCTCGTCACGAAGAACGTCGAAGTCGGCATGAACGTGCAGCCGGGTCAGCAAATGCTCACCGTCGTGCCTCTCACAGACGTGTGGGTCACGGCAAACTTCAAGGAAACCCAACTGAAGTACATGCGGCAGGAACAGCCTGCCGAAATTAAAGTCGACGCGAACGGCCGCACATATAAGGCGCACGTCGACAGCATCGCCAGCGCGAGCGGAGCGCGCACCAGTCTGCTCCCGCCGGAGAACGCCACGGGCAACTACGTGAAAGTCGTCCAACGCATTCCCGTGAAAATCGTTCTCGACCCCGGCCAAAACAGCGATCACTACCTTCGACTGGGCATGTCCGTCGAAGCCAAGGTCTTCATAAAACAGTAGGCGTCCATATGAGCGAAACGTTTTCCATCACGGCAGCAATGCCGAGGGCGGAGCGCGCCCCGGTGAATCCCTGGATCATCGCGCTCACCGTCACCCTCGCGACGTTCATGGAAGTTCTCGATACGAGCGTCGCCAACGTCTCGCTGCCGCATATCGCGGGTAGCCTTTCGGCCAGCGTCGACGAAAGCACCTGGGTGCTTACGTCGTATCTCGTTTCCAACGCGATCGTGCTCCCGATGAGCGGCTGGTTTTCTTCGCTCATTGGCCGCAAGCACTTCTACATGTCGTGCGTCGCGATTTTCACGCTCAGCTCGCTGATGTGCGGCCTTTCGACCAGCCTTCCGATGCTGATCTTCTTCCGTGTCCTGCAGGGCGCGGGAGGAGGCGGCTTGCAGCCGAGCGAGCAGGCGATCCTTGCTGACACTTTCCCTCCGCGCCAACGCGGCATGGCTTTCGCCGTCTACGGAATGGCCGTGGTGCTCGCGCCTGCGATTGGCCCCACTCTTGGCGGATGGATCACGGACAATTTCCAATGGCGCTGGATCTTCTTCATCAATATTCCGGTGGGCCTGCTCTCGTTGCTGCTCACACAGCGCCTCATCGAAGATCCGCCCTATTTGAAGCAGGAAAAAAAGAACCGCCGCATCGATTACATCGGCCTCGGCCTGCTGGCAGTCGGCCTCGGCTTCCTGCAGGTCGTTCTGGACAAAGGCGAACGCGACGATTGGTTCTCTTCTCACTTCATTCTGATCACGACGGTTGTGTCGCTCGCGGCGCTAGTCGCGCTCGTCGTTTGGGAGTGGTATCACGACGACCCGGTCATCGATCTGCACCTTTTCAAGGAACGTTCCTTTGCCATCGGCAACTTCCTCATGTTCATGGTGGGCTTTGCGCTCTTGTCGAGCACTGTGCTGCTGCCGCTTTTTATGCAGACGATCCTCGGCTACACCGCCGAACAAGCCGGCCTTGCGCTGATGCCCGGCGGCTTCGCGATTTTGATGGCTATGCCGCTCATCGGCTTTCTGCTTTCGAAATATGACGCGCGCTGGCTGCTCGTCTTCGGTCTTTCGCTGCTTTCGTTCGCGCTCTTTTTCATGACGCGCTTCGATCCGCAGATTGACTTTAAGACGGCTGCGCTCGCTCGCGTCCTTCAGGGCCTCGGGCTGTCGTGCCTGTTTGTGCCCATCAACACGGCCGCTTACGCATTTCTTCCCAAAGAAAAGAACAATGCCGCATCGGGCTTGATCAATTTGGGCCGCAACATCGGCGGCAGCCTGGGCATTTCCGTCGTGACCACAATGCTTTCCCGTCGCACGCAATTTCATCAGGCACGCCTGACCGGCATGTTCAATCCGGGAAACACGTGGTTTGAAACGACGCTTAATGCTCTGATCCACAAATTCATTGCGCACGGCGCGAGCCTGGGGCAAGCCACGCAACAGGCCTACGCCTTGATCGCCAATATGATTAATCGGCAGGCGATGATGCTCGCTTATATCGACGATTTCTGGCTAGTCGGCTGGTGCGTCGTCGTCATGATCCCGCTCGTATTTCTAATGAAGAGGGTAAAACCCGGCGGCCCAATGGCAGTGCACTAGTGGTTTGTGGCAGAGTCTCTTACTTGTGAGCGAGAACACATTTCGGACGAACACCTTCCGTTCCCGGCAGGCGTTCTTAAAACCCGCGACAACTGCTACAGCGAACTCCCGGTGATTGTCTTGCGCGTCAAGCGCGTTATTTGAGCGTCTTCGCCATCAGTAGACACGGATTTTTAGCCGACCATAAAGTCGGAAAGACTTCGACCGGCTCGAAGCCGATGGCTTCATAGAACAGCCTTGTAGCCCGATAATGCGGATCGGCATGTGTATCGGCCAAGGTTTTGACTGTTAAAAACGTGGCTCCTAGCTTGTGCGCCATGCGTTCTGCCGCTTCGAACAAAAGATGTCCAATACCCTTGCGATGCCATTCGCGCCGTATGCCGAGCACATAAGCTTCAACCGCTGACGATGTCTGTGGCTTTAAAGAAATAAAGCCGATAACAAGACCGGATTGATTCTTGGCAACAAGCATGGGCAGGCCGGCAACACCCTTGGCATAGGCGTCGATAGCCTCCGGAATGCCAAACCATTCCGGCAGCGCCTCAAGGATTTCCCGGCAGGTCTTGCTCTTTTGCTCATTCAGCTCTTCAATGCAAATATGTTCGGTTATTGCTTTGCTCATAGAGGTCACAAAAAACACAAAATCCTGGCGATTCTGCACGGGCGAAGGAAGGTGTCGCAGCGACGCTTTCTTTTCAGCCGGTCACGTCGCCCA
>DATEME010000728.1:0-5822 GCA_035275865.1 Candidatus Acidiferrales bacterium
CGGTCACTGTCGAGCAGCCGGTCGTGCACCATCTCAAACGGAATCCGCGCCTCGACGAGCGCTTCGTAGAAACCAAGCGCGGCGTCCTCGACTTTTGCCTGCGCATTGTCAGCGCCATAAAAGAGAGCCGTCTGCTGAGAATAGACGAGCCCAACTCTCGCGAGCGGGCGATCGTTCCGAAGATACGTTTCGTTCGCAAAATGCCATTTGTAAACGTCTTCGACGGCCGGCATCCAGCGCGAGTCGATCACCTTCGCGTTGAATTTCGTGAACCACGGGCGAAGGCCCTGCGCCACGCCGTCGATCATCCAGAGGCGAATTTCATCGCCGCTCTGCACGGAATCTTTCCAGCGATTCCTGTCTTCGATGCCGACGCTCGTGATCGCGGCAATCGCCTTTTTGCCCAGGGTCGCCCGGTACTCTTTGCCATTTTTTCCGGCTGCCCAGAGCGGCGCGAGCCCATTTCGTCCCTGGCGATCGGCAAAAAGCGTGGGAGCTAATTCGCCAATGGTCTTCATATCCAATTCGCTCAGCGCGCCGCCGCCCGCGTTGGCAATGTAGCTCGCGTTGGGATTGATCGCGCGGATTCGGTCATTCCAAAGGCGCCACAATTCGAAGAGGCGCTGCTGGTGCCAAAGGAGATATTGGCGGCGCGCGGGATCCTGCGGATTGCGAGTGCGAGGCAAGTCCATTCCGCTGAAGGCGTGAAAATTTCTTACGCAATTCTCGCAGTAGCACATCCCCGAACCGGCCCAACGATTCGTGAAAATTCCGTCCGGCATATACTTCGTCATGACTTCTTCATGCACCGAAGTCATGAATTCGAAGTTGTAAGGGCCGAGCGCACAGGTAATCCAGTAATCCGCGTCGGACGGATGCTTGCGTTTGTTTCCGCTCGCATCCACGGCAATCCAGTCAGGATGGGCGTTGTAGACGTCCTGATGGCAGGCGTGCGCGTCCGTGCGCGCGACGACGTTCATGCCGAGCGCACGGCAGCTTTTGGCCAGATCGCCAAAAGAGTCGCGATCACCCAGCCATTTGCTGCGATAGTGCATTGGAATTTGCGTCGGGTAGAACGCCACCACGCCGCCCGCGCTCAGGCAGACCGCGTCAACGTGGAGCCGCTGGAGGTAATCGAGCCACAATTTTGCGTCGTAGTCCGCGGGATTGTCTTCGGTGAAGGCGATCTGCGCCCAGCGCATCGGCCGGTCGTACCAGCCTGCTTCGGGGCTCGTCAACGCGGCGGCGTCGGCCGCGAAGGGTGCGCCGAGTAAATCGGCGGCCGTTCCTGTGACGCACGCAACCGTCAAGCCCGCGGTTTGTCGAATGAATTCTCTGCGGCTGCTCATGATAGCCCCCAATCCAAAAGCCCATGGCGTTGCGATGCGCCGAGATTCTAACGCCGCTTGACCACGCCGAGCGTCACCAATTTGGAGATGCGCAACAGTATTTCAGTAGGCCGTCGTTAAGATGAAGAGTTATTTGCTGCGGATCTGAGCCACTGCTCCATGGTGCTGTGGTCGACGGCGCCGGCCTGCTGCATTACGGTTCGGCCTGCGGCCATGATGATGAAAGTCGGGATGCTGCGGATTTGGAAGCGGGCGGCGAGGCGCGGATGCTGGTCGGTGTCTACTTTCAGCACGATGGCTTTGCCCGCCATGTCAGCCGCGGTGCGTGCCACTTCGGGAGCGGCTGCGCGGCAAGGGCCGCACCATGTCGCCCAGAAATCGATCAGAACGGGAACCGGCGCGCCCTGCACGATTTCGTCGAAGAGTGTTTCGTCTGCCGCGAGCGGCTCAGCCACAGCCGGCAGCGTGTTTTTGCAGGCGCCGCACTTCCCTGTTGCGGCGAGGTGTTTCGCGGGGATGCGGTTTTTTTGTCCGCAGGATGGGCAGGCGCGAATTACGGGCACGAGAAGCTCCGTTGGGAGATTGCTGGGTAATCATAATGCGAATGGAGTTTAGGAGCCAGGGTGAGTGCGGCGAAAAACGTACGCGGGGATTCCGCGAGGCAGGGGCCTCGCGGCTGGGGTTTGTTGTTGCGATCAGAATAGTAATTCGTCACTCACGCTCATGATCCCTTGCCGTTGACAGCAAATGACTTGCGTCGGATAATCCGCAGCGCACCGGCGGTCGTCTTGATTAGCTGAAAATATCGTCGCAACTGATCCAAAGGCTCCGGGCTCTCTTGCCGGGCTGCTTCGCAAACATTAGCGAAAGGTCACCATGGCCGCATCTCAACTCTACGAACGTCTCATCGATTTCCCCACGAAAAATGTCAGGCGGCTGCAAAGAAGCCCTATGACGCGCTTCGCAGCGCGAATGAACGTCCAGGTAGATCCGCGTCAAGTCGGGATGCTGCCCGAAACGCGATTAAAGCCTTTCGACCTTCGCCAGACGCACCAGCAATTTGAGCTGGACGCGGCCATGTGGTACGGCGCGATCAGAACCGGTCCGTGTTCCACCCTTCTCCGTAAGATATTCCATCTTTTTTACCATGCAGGCGTCATCTACAAGACGCGCGACGGATGGGGCGATTGGTCGCTAAACCATTTCGTCAACGTTGCGTCGCTGTTGTCGCACGGCCAGCGCGTACTGGTTCAGATTCCCTCTGTGAAAAATGGAGGCGACGCCATCTGGCACTGGCTTAACGAGCAAAACCCCATTTCTTCCCGAGGCTATGCGACCCATGGTCAGAGTAGATTGTGGAGGACGCCGGAGATTTTTAGAGGCCATCATCATTATGTAGAGGAAAAGTCCGGCTGGGGTCAGTCGCTCTCAGGACACGTCCTCGGCAGGCACTTTGCGGAGAACGTTGCGCTGGGTGGACTGGGAAATCGCAATCCGTTCAGCCCTTTAAACGACGATACGGTGCCCTCGTTCAAGCCAATTCTCGCGGATGGTCTGAACGGGCACCTATACATCAACTATATGCCGCCCGATGCGAATGGCGTTGGGGGAATGCTGATCGGCTGTGAGAATGCGCAGCACGGTGCTGGGACGAATCCTCATACATTGGCCGGCCACGGCCTTGGCGGTGCGCAGAAAACCTCCGCCTGCGGCGGTAAGAAGTGGAGCGCGACGAAACTTGGGCCGAGGCAAGAATACAACGGCATGATTTGCGATCTGGTCGACATCTGGAAGCAGGTCGGCGCAATTCTGGGCGCCGATCTTTTCGACCCCGGCTTGCTGGACGCGCACACGAGACCCGTGCGCGCCGTGTAGCAAGCGCCCGCCGCTTGTAAAGGGCGCCTGTACAGTGGATGACTGTCGCTAAAACTGAATGCTGTCGAGCATTCGCTCGAACGTCGGGCGCAGGCGGTCGTAGTCCGAGAGGGTCGAGACGAACACCAGGAATACGGCCGTCCGGCCGCGCGGGACAGCCACGAGCCAGTCGCGCTCGCGTTGCGGCTTTCCGTCAGGGCCTGGCATCGGCGAAATTGTCTCAAGCTCCGTGGAGGCGGCTGCATTTCCGTCTACGGTTAGTGGCTCTGCGTCGCCCACCTGCTTCATATTCGGATCGCCGCTACGCAGGCTCTGGACGATGACAGACGTGAGTTGGGTCGCATCCATATTCGCGGCGGGCGCTTGCTCGGACCGAATCACCACGCCGTATGCCACACCCGCGTCTGAGGCGCCTGCGCTTGGCGCAATGGTCGCCGATTGCCCGCCGCCGCTCACCTGCCAATTTTGGGGACGATCGATGCTTATTACGCCGAGATTGGCGGTACGGAAATTTTCGCTCGGCTCGACTTGCGAATATGGGACGGCAGGCATGCTCGCCGATGCAGTCGCAGTCTCTGCCGAAGGCGCTCCGGCAAGAACAGCGCCGTTCTTGCGATTCTCGGCCGCCCATCGGCCGGTCTTCGCGCCGTCTGCAATTTCCTGCGCGGTGTAGGCGGGAACAGTCGCGGCGTCTTTGCGCACCTTCGCAAATTCCGGGCTGTTGCCGGAGTAGTGCTTCACGGGCCAATCGCGAATTTCGTTCTCGATAGCAACGCGCCGATTGCCCGGATTCGGGTGATCGCTCAGGAACTGCGGACCAGTGCCGCCCTGTGCCTCGATCTTCTGGAAGAAATCGGCCAGCGCGACAGGATTGTAGCCGGCCTTCCACAGGATGATCGCGCCGACGGCATCGGCCTGCGCTTCGTCGCCGCGCGAATATTTGAGCATCAGCGTGCCGGCGCCGAATTGAATGCCCGCCTGTGCGAGCGAGCCCCACGCTCCGCCGCCCATTCCCGCCAACGCGCCCGCAAGTCCCGCAAGCCCTCCAAGCAGCGAATTCTTCTCCTGCTGTTTCGCCGAGTGCTGCATGTAAACGTGCGCCATCTCGTGGGCCATCACGCCGGCGAGTTCCGCTTCGTTATCGGCCGCTCTGATCGTGCCGATATTCACAAACATGGGTCCGCCGGGAAGCGCAAAAGCATTGATCTCTTTCTGCGCGATCACGTGAAATTCAAACGGCCAGGAATGCTCCGGCGGAATCGTCGCCACGAGCCGTTCGCCGAGCGAACGAATGTACTTCGTCTCCGAGTTGGAATCGGGCAGCACCGGCATCTGCTTGTACACTTCCGCTGCCGCCTGCAGGCCAAGCTGCTTTTGTTGGTCGCGCGTCATGCCGGGATTGCCGGGATCGGGCAATTCCGGCGCCGGCGCCACGGCGAAAACCGCGGTTGACACGGCAAGAAAAAAGCAAAGGAGAAGGCACGGAAAGCTGCGGCGTTGCTGTGGTTTGATCATGGCTGAATCCTGTGGACTTGCTCGCGCCTGCATCATCGGGCGGGCGCGAAACGCTCTCCGATCATCTTATCTCCGCCGTCTCCCCAAACTAAAGAAGAAAGCGGAGCCGTCAATTGCCGCCGGTGCGTACCACCCATGGAGCCATTCGACGCCTGGGCACTACCATTCAGAACGCCCGCACTGAACTCAGAAAAGCAATTTTCCGCCAGTCACAAGCACGGCGCCAAACGTCATCATGTAACGGCAGCCTTGCGACCAGCCGGCGAAATCGCCTCCGCTAGCCGGCGTGTAATCCGAAAAAGCGAATACCACCATGGCAACACCAAGTAGAACCATAACGGACGCGATGATCTTCTTCGTCTTCATGTCCCTCTCCTCTCAGCGATATGTGGTGCTTCGCAAATGTGTGGACGATTGTCCCATCACGGTTTAAAGGTCTGTTGCTTGCCGTTTTTCTCGATGACGCGAATGAAACTGCCGAGGCTGTCGCGCGCGTAAAGCTGCACGCCGCCCTGATGCCCGTTCGATAGTCCGAGCGCCGATCCATCCACCGATGTCGTGAGCTTGACGCCGGGTTCGCGGTCCGGATCGCCGAGCCGCAAGAGTACCGTCTCCGGATAGCTTTTTCCTCCCATCGTAACGGCGGGCTGTATTTTAATCGTCGCGCGCTCACGTCCCTGATCGTCCACAATCTGCAACGCGTGTGCGCGCATCACGGGCACCACGCTCTGCGTCGCTTGAGCCTTTGCGGTGCGAACCTGCCCAAGGTTGACGGCGAGCAAAACGAAGTTCACGAAAGTAAGAACCAGCGCGATTCTCTGCGTCTTCATGGAGCGGAAACCTCCCTGCCAGGTGGAATTTTCAGCGAATGTAGCCGAGGACGCGCGAAATTACAATGCCGCCGCTAACTCATTGTCAAACCTCGTTAGAAATGTCCCCTTGCTTAGCTCGTTAGAAGTGTCCCTTTTGTGGTTTTTGGTTTTGCATTTGAATTTTGTGTTTGTCGTTGGCCAGGGCCGGAGCGCAGCCCTGCGCAGCCCGAAGGGCGGAGCGTTTAGGGCGAAGCGGAGGACCTGGCCAACG